>JAUVEQ010000059.1 GCA_030594725.1 Methanobacteriota archaeon | reverse complement strand
GGTGGGAGCGATGTACGCGTAGAAGGACGATATGATTAGGATGATCAGGGTGAGCATCGCGACGATCTTCCGGGCGGTGTCCGCCCAGCGGAACGAGGAGAACCCACCCCTCCAGGACCTGGCCGTCAAGCCGCCCTCCTCCTCCTGGGCCGCCCTCCTCATCCTCATCATGAGGACCGCGAGTATCACAAGGAGCACTATCAGGGGAACCACGCATACGGCTGCCAGCGCCCCTCCCATGGCAATGGCCATGAACATCACCACGGTGAGCACCACCACGAACATGATGATGGTCGAGGTCTTGCCGCCCCCGATGGACGCCTTCACGTCCTCCAGATCGGTCTCACCGGTCATGGACCGGAGCAGCATGCTCAGGACCAGGCCGATGATGGATGCCGCCAGGGCAAATGCCAGGAAGGAGCGGACCGAACCGATGTAGTGGGCATAGGTGAAGTCAATGATCGCGATGATCAGCGTGAACAGGACCAGGAATGCCAGGAAGACGCCTATGTGGATTACGGCAGGCCCTCCGTACAGGGCCCATCCCTCCCGGTGGAACCTGGTGTCCCCCTGGTAGCTGGTCTTCGCCTTGTCGACCGTCCCCTTCTCGTTTATCGTGCTTCGCCCCTTCCAGTCCGGGTTCCGGGTGACATGGAATCCCGCGAGGAGGGCCAGGATGAGGCCGAGCACGTACATCATGCCTTCCATGATGCCCCGATGGCCGAAGCCTCTATATCATCTTATTCCGAGATCCCGGGGGTCTCGGCCGTCGTGTCACGCCACCTCAGGAAGACCAGGAGCAGTATCAGAAGGCCGCACGCCACCAGGTACAACAGGACCCCGTACCCCCCGAGGCCATCGATGAGGGCCCCGGCGATGATGGGGCCCACCGCCATCGCCAGGGAGATGGCGAAACCGTACACGCCCATGGTCATCCCCCGGCGGCGCGCGGAGGAGACGTCCACCAGGGCCGCCAGTGCGGAGGGCGCGAAGGCCCCCGCGAAGAATGCCGTCACGGCCAGGGGCGCTAGGAACCGGTTGAAATGCTCGATCCCGGCCCCGTCCGCCCCGTCCTCGGGGGCGGTGACCATCATGACGCCCACGACCACCATGAGGCATGCCATCCCCAGTGCACCGATGGCCATCACCGGGGCCCGGCCCATGCGGTCCGAGAGGCGTCCGAAGAGGACGAAGGTAACGAGGATCACCGCCCCGCCACCGACGAGAAGGGCCGCAAGTTGATAGCCCGTGAGAGCCAGCTCCTCGAAGCTGGCCTTGAACACGAAGGTGAAGGCGGCGGATATCAGCAGGTAGATGAGGAACCAGGGCAGGATGAGCAGCACGACCGACCGCTGGCGGAGCACGGACCAGAGGTGTGACCAGGTCAGCTTCTCGGTGGTGTAGCTCTTCACCCGGGGCTCCCTCACGTTGAGGAATGCATATCCCGCCGCGAACAGGCACAGAAGGCCCGCGAACATGAAGACGATCTCGAGGTTGTCCTTGAACACCTCGACCAGGACACCGCCGATGGCGAAGCCCGCCAGCCAACCGAAGATCTGGACGAACTCGAAGTAGCCCATCTCCCGTCCACGTTTCGCCTGGGGCGCGTAGTCCGCCATGAGGGCCAGGGACGCGACCAGGATGCCGGCGGCGGCCAGGCCCATGACGCCGTTGTTCATGGCCACCCACCAGGGGTTGTTCGAGACGGTGAACCCGAAGAGGGCGATGCCTGCCAGGAGGGTGCTCGTCTCGAGGACGGTCTTGCGCCCCCTCCTGTCGATCGTCGCACCCACGGCCAGAACCGCCACCATCTCGACCAGGGGCCAGGTCGACAGGATGAGGGCGTACTCCAGGTAGCCCAGGTCCTCCCCCAGGTAGAGCGGGAAGGCGATGAAGATGATGGCGAAGCTGACCCGGACGGCGAAGGTGGCGATGTACAGCGAAGAGGTCAATCGAAGGTACCAATGGTGGTCGTCATCCCCCTTGTCCCCGGCCCCCACATCTCCCTCGACCTCAGTGGGGGGGCTTGACGTCACCCATCACCTCCGCGTAGATCGCCTCGAGCCTGTCCATGTGGTGCCTGAGGGTCAACCCGTCCTCGATCGTGCGCCTTCCCTCCAATTCCATCCGTTGGCGCAGGTCGTCGTCGGTGAGCACCTGGACCAACTGGGATGCCGCCTTGGCCACGTCCCTGATGGGGAACCGGAAGCCGTTCTCCCCGTCCCTGATTATCTCGGGGACCCACCCCACATCGGAGGCGATGATCACGGTGCCCGAGGCCATCGCCTCGCCCACGATGAGCCCCTGTCCTTCCCAGAACGAGGGGAACAGGACGGCGTCGGCGGTGGCGTAGAAGGCCTGCAGGTCGGGGAAGGGGACGGACCCGGTGATGGTGACCACGTCGTCCAGACCATGGTCCGCCACCCTCTTCCGCAGGTCCCTCTCCTGGGGTCCCGACCCCAGGACCACCAGCTGCGAAGAGGGCGCCTCCTTGTGGGCCCTCCTGAAGATGTCCAGCATGTCGAAGACGCCCTTCCGTGCCGCCAGGCGCCCCACGAAGAGCACCAGTGGGGCCTCGGGGTCCAGGCCGTACCTCTCCAGCACCCCGGTGTCCCTGTTCCTCGGGTGGAGGGCGTCGGCATCGATGCCGGCGTACAGCAGGTGCCATCGGTCATCGCCGTACACGTTGCTGACCCCCCGCTGCCGGATGGCCTCGAACAGCTCGGCGCAGATTATCAGGTTGGCGTTGGAGTACTGGAGGGCGTAGTCCTCGAACACGTCGAACATGGGTGAAAGGTACAGCACGGCCAGGTCGTTGGCCGACTCGATGGAGGTGGTCACGTCCCTCCAGGTTATCATGGACCGCTCGCCCTTCCAGGTGCCCAGCATACCAGAGACGATGGGGGCCTTGATGTCCCAGTAGTGGCGCTTCTGGAGGAGGGACATGTTGGACTGGACGTGCACCATGTCGAAGTCGTTCCCCAACTCCATCAGCTTGCGGACGGCGTTCTTGCCGAAGGATGTGGTGAACGCCATGGGGATCTTGACCATGGGCACGTGGTGGACGTGCACGTCCCCCTCGATGTGGGGCACCGCCTTGTCCTTGGGGTGATTCCTGGTGATCACGTGGACCTGGTGGCCCCGGGCCGCCAGCTGGACCACCTCGCCGTAAGCGACATTGCCCACGCCACCCCAGAGGGGAGGGAACTGGGAGCTGATCATGGCGATCCTCAAAACGTCCCACCTGGCTGCTGCCTCCGATGGCCCTTCGGCGTTATTAATCCTATTCCTCCAGCCCCCATCCGTGACATTCACGCCGGAGACCGCGAATGAGGGCCGGAGGGCGCGAGACCGAGTAGATACCGGCCCCTAGGTCAGTGTAGTTCCGGAACCGCGAAAAAATAGTGAAAAAGTTCAAATACCCGGATTGTGTTCGCCCCTTTGGATGGAATCATTACAACCTTGTAATGATTACAATCTGGCTCCTGATCAAGACGGACTGGCCCTTCGGTGGAAGGTCAGATCCCGGCGGGGCCTGACCATCCGGCACGACCCGTGAATCAATACGGAGAGCGAGTCAATAAAATGGATTGGTGGAAACCATGAGTGCGCATGAATCCTTGGACATGTATTGCTACCAGTGTTCTCAGACAGCCCGCGGTGACGCCTGCACGATGAAGGGCGTTTGCGGAAAGACCCCAACGGTGCACAGGCTTCAGGACAACCTCCTGTACGCCGTCAAGGGGATCTCGGCGTATCTGTACCACGCCCGCGAGCTGGGGTACACCGACGACGAGGTCGATGCCTTCTTGGAGAAGGCCTACTTCGCCACGCTGACCAACACGAACTTCGACCCCGCGTCCTTCGTGGCACTGGCAGAGGAGGCAGGGATGATGAACGTCAAGACCATGAGGTTGCTCAAGAAGGCCCACGTGGAGACCTTCGGACAGCCCGAGCCCACCCCCGTGGCCACCGGGACCAAGAAGGGACATGGCATCCTCGTCACCGGGCACGACTACAAGGCGCTGCACGAGCTCCTGAAGCAGACCGAGGGCACCGGCATCAACGTGTACACCCACTCGGAGATGCTGCCCGCCCACGGCTATCCCGAGCTCAAGAAGTTCGACCACCTGGTGGGAAACTACGGCAAGGCATGGTTCGACCAGCGCCACACCTTCGACGAGTTCCCCGGTGCGATCTTCGTCACCACCAACTGCATCATGCCCCCGGGTTCGACCTACAAGGACCGGTTGTACACCATGGGTCCCGTCTACGTGCCCGAGGTCAAGCACCTGGACACCTTCGACTACACCGAGATGATAGAGGCCGCCAAGGCCCTGCCCGAGCTGGAGGAGAAGGAGAAGGACCTGGTCCTGACCACCGGCTTCAGCGCACCCGTCGTCCTGTCCCTGGCCCCGAAGATCCGCGAGCTCGTGGAGACGGGCAAGATCAGCCACTTCTTCCTGGTGGGAGGTTGCGACGCCCCGTTCATGACCGCCAAGTACTACAGGGAGCTGGTGCAGAAACTGCCCGAGGACACCATTGTGCTGACCCTCGCCTGCGGCAAGTACCGCATCAACGACCTGGACCTGGGCGACATCGAGGGCATCCCGCGCCTTATTGACCTGGGACAGTGCAACGACGCCATCGATGCCATCGACATCGCCGTTGCCCTCGCCGACATGTTCGGCGTCGGTATCAACGACCTGCCCCTCACCCTGGTGGTCAGCTGGATGGAGCAGAAGGCCGTCGCCATCCTGTGGAGCCTGCTGGCACTGGGCGTCAAGGGCGTCTACCTGGGCCCCGTGAAGCCCGCATGGGTCAACGACGAGATCCTCCAGGTGATGGTGGACAAGTACGATATCAAGTTGATAGGTGATGTGGAGGAGGACATCCGCGAGATGATGGGCGACGCGACGGACGGCAACTCCGCCGACGCCCACTCCGTGTCCCCCTCCGACACCTGATCAGAACGAGAGAACGCCCGTCCGCCCGCACCATCGGGCGGAGGGTGTGATGCATGAGCAGGTGATAGGAATGGCCTCGGAAGAGACTCGCACGAATGACACCGACGACCCCCTCGCGGACGAGGGACTACTGAAGTACGTCAGGACCCTCAAGGGCAACGACGTCAAGGTGACATCCCAGCGCGTGCGCATCCTCGAGTACCTGGACCTGAACCAGGGCCATGTCGACGCCGAGACCCTCCACAAGGTCCTGAGGAGGGAGAACCCCTCCCTCTCCAAGACCACGGTGTACAACAACCTGGAGCTCTTCCACAAGAAGGGCCTGGTCTCGGTCCTCACCATATCCGGGACTGAGCGTTGGTACGAGATGGAGAGAGGCATGCATCACCACCTCCTGTGCGACGGGTGCGGGCGGATATACAACATCGACATAAGCTGTCCCTACCTGGGGGGAATGCTCCACGGGGAGCACAAAATAAAAGAGGTACACGGGTACTTCAGGGGCACCTGCAGTACCTGCCTCTCGGCAGGGACGGATGAAGAGGACAAGGAGGAATGAAGATGGACAAGTACGAGTGCATGGTATGTGGTTACGTCTACGACCCACAAGAGGGCGATCCCGACAGCGGCATCGAGCCCGGGACCGCATGGGCGGACATCCCGGACGACTGGGTCTGCCCGGTCTGCGGCGCCGGCAAGGACGATTTCGAGAAGGTGTGAGCCCTTGAACATCGTCGAGCTCAAGCCCGACATCTACTGGGTGGGAGCCATCGACTGGGACCTTCGCAACTTCCACGGGTACCTCACCCAGAGGGGTACCACCTACAACGCGTTCCTGATAATGGACGAGAAGATAGTCCTGGTGGATACCGTAAAGGCGCACAAGTTCGAGGAGATGGTGGCGAGGATCAGGAGGATCGTCGATCCCGCCAAGATCGACTACATAATCTCCAACCACGTGGAGATGGACCACTCGGGCTCCATCGCCAAATTGCTGGAGCTGGCGCCCAACGCGAAGGTGCTCACCTCCACCCGGGGCCAGAAGGGCCTGGCCCGCCACTACAAGGGCGCCTTCGACACGGAGGTCGTGGAGTCGGGGTCCACGCTGAACATCGGCAAGCGGAACCTGACCTTCGTCCACATCCCAATGGTCCACTGGCCCGATTCCATGGTCACCTACATCCCCGAGGACAAGCTGCTGCTTCCCAACGACGCCTTCGGACAGCACATCGCCTCCCACGAGCGCTTCGACGACGAGGTGGGCTGGTCGATCCTCCAGGAGGAGGCTGCCAAGTACTACGCCAACATCGTCATGCCCTACGGGGACCAGGTGAAGAAGGCGATCGGTGCCCTCGAGGGCCTCGAGATCGACATGATCGGCCCCAGCCACGGCGCGATCCTCCGGGGCCACATCGGCGACATGCTTGGAGAGTACGCCAAGTGGGTCGACCACCAGACCGAACCCCGGGCGGTCATCATCTACGACAGCATGTGGGGCTCCACCGAGTCCATGGCCTACAAGCTCTACGAGGGGCTCTTGGAGGGAGGCGTCCCGGTGGTCATGCGGAACCTCAAGACCAACCACATCTCGGACATCATGACCGACGTCATGCGGAGCCGCGCCATCATCCTGGGTTCCGCCACCATCAACAACAACGTGATGCCCACGGTGGGGTCGATGCTCACCTACCTCAAGGGGCTCAAGCCCAAGAGGCGCATCGGGTTCGCCTTCGGCTCCTACGGTTGGAACCCGAAGGTCCTGGGCGATATGGAGTCCTTCATGGACGACCTGGGATGGGACCGGCCGATGGAGAGCGTCAACATCAACTTCGTGCCCGACCCAGAGGAGCTGGATGGCATGAAGGAAAAGGGAATTGAGCTTGCGAAGCACATACTTTAACGATAACGGAAATAACCAAGGTCGAAAAGGTGGTCGAGAACGATGAACGAGTGGAAGTGCAGTAACTGTGGCTACGTTGTGAGCGCCGAGGCACCCCCGGGGGATACCTGTCCGTCCTGCCACGAGAAATGCTCGTGGCTCAATGTGACCTGCTACATCCCGGATTGCGCACCCGAGGGAGTCGACAAGAGGCTCTGAGCCTCCAAAGAGGAGTCGGATCGAGGGATCGATGTAGTCACCGACGAGTGATGACAGTCAATGGAGAGGATCAGCATGGAGAGTCTGAAAGGAACCCAGACCGAGAAGAACCTGCTCGCCGCATTCGCAGGCGAGTCCCAGGCACGCAACAGGTACACGTACGCCGCCAAGGTGGCGAAGAAGGAAGGGTACGTTCAGCTGTCGGCCCTGTTCGAGGAGACCGCGAGGAACGAGGAGCAGCACGCGAAGACGTTCTTCAAGTTCCTCGAGGGTGGCGTGGTGGAGATCCAGGCCGCCTATCCAGCAGGGGTGATCGGCACCACCGAGGAGAACCTCGCCGCCGCCGCGGCAGGCGAGAACGAGGAATGGACCGATCTCTACCCAGGTTTCGCCGCGGTGGCGAAGGAGGAGGGCTTCCCCAAGGTCGCGGCGGCCTTCAAGTTCATAGCCGCCGTCGAGGAGCGTCACGAGGCCCGGTACCTTTACTACGGCAAGCAGGTACGTGATGGCACCGTGTTCAAGCGCGACGAGCCCACCCGCTGGAAGTGCGACAAGTGCGGATACGTCCACGAGGGCCCCGTGGCCCCGGGGATGTGCCCCGCATGCCTGCACCCCCAGGCGTACTTCGAGGAGTACCTGGTCAAGTACTGAGCGGGCCCCAGGCCCGCATCAGTGCGTTGCGTTGCCAGTCCCAGCGTGGGCTGGACCTGGCATGCCACCCACCGATCGGCAGTGCCTAGCGACGCAGGGAAAAAGTATATGGTCGAGGTAAGCCTCGATATGAACGGTGATCACAAGATGATGGATGACTTCTGTCCTGGTTCATCATTCATCCGCACCCCCACCCTCACCATCAAGGAGTGCCCCGAGTGCGGGGCAGAGATCGAGATATTCTCCAACGACAAGTCCGTCGCTTGCGAGAAGTGCGGGTTCACCGTCTTCAACGACCAGCAGTCCTGCATCGACTGGTGCAAGTACGCCCGGGAATGCTTCGGCGACGAGGTCTACGACCGCCTCAGGGGCGAGCAGGAGGCGGAGGGCGAGGGCACGACGGTCGGGGACGCCTGAATCGTCATCGACCACCCTCAACGACTGGGACGCCACCGACTCCAGCGACGGCTCAACCCACATCCACTCCTACGCCACCGTAGGGGACCGCTGCACCCTGTCGCCCCTCTCCGTCGTCAAGGCCGGCGCGACCCTCAGCGAGGGCTGCCGCATCCTCGAGAATTACAAGGCGATGGAGAGGTTCAACGAGGGGGCCAGGTTCCTCGAGGAATTCGGACGGGCCGAAGAGGATGCGAAATCCTCGAGGATCCCGAAGAGGACCCGACGTCCTCGAGGGTATCGAAGAGGACGCGAGGTCCTCGAGGTTCTCGACGAGGCCTTCGCGTTGCTGGCGGAGATCAAGGGGTGATTTTCAGGTATTCCGGGTCTTAAGGGCGAGCCCACGGCTATTCCAGCATCAAGTCCCTACTCGAGCAGCCAACGCCACATCGGGACGAGCTCGATGCGCTTGCCATCGAGCTCGGTCGTACCCTCCTCGTCCCAGGTCACGATGGTCCCCCGCTTCAACCGGAGCTCCCGCATCGCCCTCGCCAGCGCGCCAACCTCGCGGTCCCGGACCTTACGCTCGGAGAGGTCGTGGCACACCTGGACCGCGAGGACGGGCCGGATGCCCTCGTAGAGGATGAAGTCCACCTCGCCCTTGGCGTCCTTCCAGTAGTAGACGGGCCCCTCCCCCTCGAGCTTGAGCATCGCCAGGTTCTCCATGAGCCATCCGCGGTCCTCGGAGAACCTGAAGCTAACCGCATTGCGAAGCCCGGTGTCCACGCAGTAGGGCTTGACCGGGTGTTCCAGCTGCGCCTTGAGGGAGTAGGAGAAGTGGAATACGAACTTCATGAGGAACGCATCCTCGAGGTGGGCCATATACGCCTGCACCGTCCTGGTGTTGTGGCCGATGGTCTTCCCCAGAGACGTGGCGGAGGCTGGCCTGCCGATATTGGTCATGAGCAGATGAGCGAGCTTGAGCAGCGCGTCGCCATGCCTGATGTCATGCCTTTGGGCGACGTCCTTGGCGAGGATGGTCCCGTAGTAGTCCTTGAGCAGATGGAGCTTGATGGCCTCATCATCGACGAGCGCGACCTCCGGGAAGCCACCATGCCTCATGAGCTCCTCGAGCGCGTTCGTGATCCTCGCCCTCTGCGCATAGGCCTCCGCCTCGCCATCGACCTTGACGCCCCTGAAAGATAATAGCTCCCTCAGGTCCAGCGGGCGGAGCCGATAGGTGAGCTGCCTTCCGGTGAGCGCTGTCGATAGCTCCGAGGAGAGGATCGACGAGTTGGACCCCGTCACGACGAACTTGATGGGCTCGCCAGCGTCATGGTAGCGCTTGACCCACCGCTCCCATCCCGGGCTCGCCTGGACCTCATCGAGGAACACGAACCTCCTCCCCTTCGGTGGGTAGGCCGCGTCGTAGGCGTCCATGAGGTCCTTCAATGTCACGCCCGTGAGAGAGGGGTCGTCGCATGCGACGTAGAGTATGTCCGTCGCGTCAACCTTGGCCAATGCCCTACTGATCATCAGGCGCAGGAGCGAGGACTTCCCGCACCGCCTCACGCCAGTGATGGCGAGGACCTCCTTCCTCTCGAACAGGGGCCCGATGTCGGTCAGGGCGGACCGCTCACGCAATCCCTCGATGGGTCTCTCGGACCCTCGCCACCATGGATTGTGGTAGTACAAAGCCTCTCTGAGCACGTTCATCATGATGCTTACTTCCAGCCCATGTTGTGTAGTATGATACACAATAATAAACATTTCTATGTGATATGATACATGCCCTGCCGTGCCCCTCGGCATGTGACGACCCCCCTGGCTGGAGGTGGTCAAGGCCAGTCACTACAGGGGCGTCGACTTCGACATGGGGGCCATCGGGCGGGCCGTGTGGCACGTCCCGACGGGGGGACCCTGTCCTGGAGCGCCGGAGGCGCGACCGCATCACCTGCGGCTAGGAGGCCGACACCACCGTACCTACCCCATGCGTACCTTCGTGCGCGAGCACGGCCTGGTCCACCTCGAGGTAGCCTTCTGCAAGGGGTGCCACGGGGAGCTGAGCGACCAGATCCTGGACAACTACAAGATGATGGAGAGGTTCGACGAGGGGGCCAGGTTCCTGGAGGAATTCGGATGGGCCGAAGAGGACGCGAGGTCCTCGAGGATCCCGAAGAGGACGCGAGGTCCTCGAGGGTATCGAAGAGGACACGAGGTCCTAGAGGATCCCGAAGAGGA
>JAUVEQ010000264.1 GCA_030594725.1 Methanobacteriota archaeon | reverse complement strand
CGAGCATCGAGTTCAAACTCGTCAAGGGCTACCCCGTGGTGGAGAACGACCCGGACCTGGCCACCCGGGCTGCCCGTCTCCTGAGGGACGAGGGCTTCGAGATCGACCCCGTCACCCCCCTGAACTTCGGCGCCGAGGACTTCGCTTACTACCTCAAGGAGGTCCCGGGCCTGTTCATGTTCCTTGGCACCAACAACCCTGACAAGGGCATCACCGCCGTCAACCACTCCAGCCGCTTCGACATCGACGAGGACATCCTGGAGCTGGGCGTCAGGGCCATGGCGACCCTCGCCCTCGATTCGCTGGCACAGGAGGACTCCGTGTGACCGACGGCTACGAGGTCCACCCCCTCACATCGGACCGATGGGACGACCTGGTGACCCTCTTCGGGCCCAAGGGCGCCCAGGAGGGCTGCTGGTGCATGTGGTGGCGACAGACGGCGGCGGACTGGAAGGTCATGGCCGGCGAGAAGAACAAGGAGGCCATGCGCTCCCGGGTGGAGGCCGGAGAGGAGCCGGGCCTCATGGCCTACTCGGAGGGCGAGCCGGCGGGTTGGATATCCCTGGGTCCTCGGGAGTCCTTCCCCCGCTTCGAGAAGTCGAAGATACTGAAGCCCGTGGACGACCAGCCGGTCTGGTCCATCATCTGCTTCTTCATCGCCAAGGCCCACCGGCGCAAGGGCCTCTCCGTCGCCCTGCTCCGTGCCGCCGTCGGGTACGCCAAGGAGCTCGGCGCAACCATCGTTGAGGGCTACCCCACGGACCCCACGGACGGGAAGGGAGTGGACGCCTTCGTCTACACGGGCCTCATGTCAGCATTCGAACAGGTGGGCTTCGAAGAGGTCGCTAGGCGGTCCGAGACCCGGCCGATAATGAGGCTCGAGGTGAAGTGAGCTCAGTCGGCCGCCGGGGCGTCCCCGGGACCCACATCTCCCATGCCCTTCACGTCCGCCTTCACCGCGGACATCAGGTAATCGTCCAGCAGCTCCTTGTACAGCTCGAAGGCCTCCCCCTCGGCCTTGACCCGCTTGTTCTTCGGGATCGACCAGAACTCGTACCCACGCTTGGTGTGGGGGTAGTACCTTACCTGGAAGTGGTTGTCCATGACCGAGAAGGCCACCATGTCCTCGCGGCCCATGCCACCACCTCCCGACTCCGAGAAGGCGATGCGGTTCGAGCTCCCGGAGCCATCCACCAGGGGCAGCAGGCTCTCGGCCTGCACCTTGGGCACGGAGCCGACCCCCGCGGCCTCCAGAAGCGTGGGGAATATGTACGCGTTCCGCACCACCCGGTCGATGACCGCGGGAGGCGTTGGGCCCTCGGGCCACCTCATCCAGAACGGCACCTCAAGCAGCTGGAGGTTCACGTCCTGCCCGTGGCTGGTCATGAACTTCTTGTTGCCCGTGGCGACCTTGACCATGTAGGTGGCCGCGGATTCGAACACGTTGGTCTGGTACATCTCGCCGTGGTCGCCCGTGAGCGCCACCACGGCGTCCTCGGGCACGGCCTCGAGCAGTCCCATCAGGTAGTCGTCCACGTACCTCATGGTGTCCAGGTAGTCGTCGTAATAGGTGAGGTACTTGAACTGCTCGTTGAAGGCCTTGTTCAGCACCCCGTTCTTGATGTACTTGTACCGCGGGTCGTGCAGGTCCCAGATGTGGAGCATCACGAAGGACGGCCGGTCATCGTCGCTGAGCAATCTCACGATCCTGTCACGCTTCTCCAGCATCAGGTCCCCCGAGACAAGGTGCTCCCGGCCACGGTAGTCGAAGACGTCGAAGCCCTTCTCCAGGCCCGCTGATGTGAACAGGGGTCCCGAGACCTCGGCCACCGTCTGGTAGCCCTGCTCCTTGAGCAACATCGGCAGCGTCTTGACGCCCCTCCTGAGCCGGTGCCCGTACAGCAACCGGATGCCGTGCTGGGCCGGGAAGAGCCCCGACAGCATCGAACCGAAGGACGGAGTGGTGGTGGTCGACGAGGTGATCATCCGGGTGCACACCAGCGACCGGTCCGAGAACCAATTGGGGAACCGGACCCGCTTCCGGTACCGCGGTACCGTGAGCACGTCGTTCGTCATGCAGTCGCAGACGATGAACAGCACGTGGGGCTTGCGCCCCTCACCACCACTTTCGGTTATCCGCTCGACCTCCAGCACATTCCGTGGTTGGGTGAATAGGACTCCCGTATATATCCGTTGACCTGTGGACGCCACGCAACGGGCCAGTCACCGGGCCTTCACGGCCGGTCAGAGCTTGAGAATGAACAGGACCACGAAGAATATCGCCAGCCAGACCATGCCCAGGGGCACGCCGAAGCTGGCCCACTCCTTGGATGTGATGTGCAGCTTGCTCGCGGCTATGATGTTGGGTATGTTCCCCGGGATCAGCATCCCGCCGGAGAGCAGCAGGGACATCAGGGCGGCGTTGATCTGCTCCTGTGTCATGCTCCGTGTTATCTCGGCGGCCGCCAGTGTCGCGTTGTCCAAGATGGCCGAGGAGGTGTTGACCCAGTAGAGGGCCATGGGGGGCAGCTTGATGATGTACCACTCGATGAGGGGCGCGAAACCGGTGCCCAGGAGCACCAGGGCCATGACGAAGAGGTACACCTTGCCGGTCCGGATGAAGACCTCCTTCTGCTTCTCCTCCACCTGGTCCTCGGACAGGGTGTTGCGGCTCACGTGGGACCGGGAGGCGTAGAAGTAGCCGATGATCCCGAAGGCGATGACCGAGGGGATTACGTACTTGCCGATGTTGCGCGCCAGGTACCAGAAGTCCTCCTGGAGCTTGGTCACGATCACGATCGTGGAAAGGGGCTCGCCGATCGGGGTCAGGGCCGCTCCCAGGCCGATGGAGAAGCACGCGATGATCGTGAGCTCCGTCTCTGTCTTCCGATCGAGACGCAGCACGGTGATGACCTCCACCAGCAGCAGCGCGGCGATGATGGCGGTGATCATGCTTGCCACCATGCCGAGGGTCACCACGATGATGAAGATGAATATCTTCAGCTGCATCTTGCTGATGGCCTTCTCCATGTATCTCCTGAAGTGGTCACGGCCGTAATGGAACGCCATGCCCGCTATCAGCACCGCCGCGGTGATCATGAGGGGGTCCATCAGGGCCGACTCGACGAGTTGGCCCGTCCAGAAGGGCGGCAGCGAGTGGGCGTCGCCACCCTCGACGATGATGATCTGGGACTTGTCCATGAAGATGGTGTTCATGGTCACGGCCAGGAAACCCATGCTGAAAAGGAAGGCCTCCAGGTTGTGCTCCACCGGGCGGTAGGTGAAGGGCAGGAACAGCACGATGCCGAAGATGATGAACATGATGATGGTCACGGTGGTCTGCTTGTGGTCCTGCCAGTGGTACATGTCGTCGTACACGCGGAAGGTGTTGTACCTGACGTGACTGTCGTCGGAGCCCAGCTCCACGTGGTTGATGTTGTGGAATCCCTCGCACTCGCCCTCGTGATGCCAGACGGCCCCTCCATCGGCCGTCCGGGTGATGTTGATGTCGAACTCCTCCTGGTCGATGGTCACCACCACGTGGTACCACTCGTTCAGGTCGGCCATGATGCCACTTTGGTCGGTGTGCTCCTCCTTCTCGAAGATGAAGGTGGTGTACCAGCCCGTGGTGTTGTCGTACTCGACCGTCACCATGGAATGCAGCTTGCCGCCATCGTGCTCTTCGGAGAGGAGCTTGATGACGATGGGTGTGCCATCCATCGAGAGGGGGGACACGTGGACGCTTACGGTCCACTGGAAGGTCTGGAACTCCTCCCTCGTCAAGATCCAGGCATGGCCCTCGATGTCCAGGTTGTTGTCCATGATCTGGATGGTGCCGTCATCGTCGTGGATCTCCCATTTGTTCTTGTCGGGAGGGTCACCGTCCTCGCCTGTGAACTCATCCTTGATGATCGAATCCGTGGAGGCCAACACGCCTCCGCTGATCATGAAAAAGGCAATGACCAAGGCGATGAGGGCCAAGCCCATGCGCCTCGGGGTCCTGCGTGAGGAGGAATCTGCTGCCATCCACATCCATCCCGGGTCCATTGATGTGAGCGGGCCACCCTCCCTGGGGAGGATAAGCCTGTACCGGTATCCGTCTCCCCCCGGTACACCGCTTGGCGTCCGGAACTATTCAGAGGTATAAAACGTTTCACATTCAGGGGCAGAAAATCGCCCCTACAGGCCATCTATCGCGGTCCGGATCAGGTCCCCGACCCGGCGGGCCCTCTCAGCGCTCACCGCCTTCATGCCGCAGGCGGGTCCGATGGGCAGCTCCTTCTGCCCCAGGTCCCCGAGCACCGTCACCGCCTCCCGTGCGATCTCCAGGGTCCGCCCCACCTCAGCATCCTCGGGTCCAACGGGAACCAGCCCCGGCGCCACCATCCCCCCCGAGCCGATGAAGGCCTCCAGGTCGGCCTTGTAGAGATTGATGGCGTCCCAGGCCATCCACGCGTCGAAGTGAAAAAGGTCGATGTCCAGGTTGTTGTCCATGATCTGGATGGTGCCGTCATCGTCGTGGATCTCCCATTTGTTCTTGTCGGGAGGGTCACCGTCCTCGCCTGTGAACTCATCCTTGATGATCGAATC
>JAUVEQ010000234.1 GCA_030594725.1 Methanobacteriota archaeon | reverse complement strand
CATCCTGGACACGATCCCGCCAACGGCGAGGATCATCATCAACGAGGATGACGTGTACACCTCGAAGAGGGATGTGACCCTTTACATCACCATAGATGATATGATTCTGACACAGGTCAAGTTGAGGAATGCGGGTCTACCGTGGAATGACAACTGGCTCTATCATATTTCACCGGCAGAACACCCCTGGACACTCACTGACGGTGTTGATGGTTCTCGGGAGGTAAGCATGCTCGTCCGTGACGCTGCGGGCAATGAGGTTGTCGTCACCGACGAAATCCTTCTTGACACAACACCGCCCGAGGTCGAATTGACGGTGGCAGGTGGGAACCAGTTCATCAGCGAACTTCTGGCCAGCGTCCAGATCGTCGCCACCGATGCCACATCGGGCGTGGCGAAGATGAGGATGTCGAACACAGGTTACTTCACGGACGTGGCCTGGAAGGAGTACGTCGAGGGGTCCGACTGGCTGTTCCCGGAGGGCGATGGGATGAAGACCCTCTTCGTCCAGGTCATGGACGGGGCCGGTCTGATAACAACATTGGACACCACTGTCATCATGGACACGACGGCCCCGAAGGGGACCTTCACCATCAACGAGGGGGGCGTTTTCGTGCAAACGTCACAGGTGACGTTGCGCCTGGACTTCGAGGACGACTTCGGCCTTGACGTCGTCCGGGCGTCCAACTCGGTCAGCTTCGAAGGCGCCCTCTGGGTGGCATACATTGCCTCGATCAGCTGGGATCTGGTGGAGGAGGGCGAGCGGGTCGTGTACCTGGAGGTGCGGGACGAGGCGGGCAACGTCGCCACCTCTGAGGCCACGATAATCTACGACGGGACGCCCCCGGTCATCGAGTTCCTCTCGCCCAAGAAGAATGTGACCACCGAGGAAAAGGTGACGGTCGAGGTCTCGGTGACCGACAACGTTGACAATTCACCTTTGGTCGATTGGAGGATCGATGAGGGAGCTTGGGAGACCCTTGTGGGGACATCATTCCAGATCAAGCTCGCCGATGGCGACCATTCAATAGAGGTCCGTTCGACGGACGGGGCGGGGAACGTAGCGGTGGAAGCCTTGGAACTGGAGAAGGAGACCGAGCCAAGCATTGCTTCGAGCCTCTTCCTTTGGATCATCGTGGTCGTCGTGGTCGTCGTCATAGCCGTAGGATACTGGCAATGGAAGGGCATGGATAGCTCGTAGGGGTCTGCCCCCCCTGTCCTGGAGCGAAGCGACCCGGGACGGGACGCGTGTCCCCGTGTTCTGTGTCATCGCGAGACAGCTCGGGCGAGCCTGGTGAATACCCGCAATTGACAAGTTACATTGTGGTGCAGATATCGGGGGGTGCCACCTGGTATTCCGATCGGCAGGATATCATTGTCCAGGGTAAGTATAAATAGCAAAAGAAATATAATTTATCGAGGGGTGATTCATGTCCCACAATGGAGTTGTATTGGGATATTTCATATCTATTTCACTTATCCTTCAATTGCTCTTCGTTGCATCTCCTATCGAAGGGCTCGAGGTGGGAACTGACAGGAGCCTTGCGGATTCCAATGCTTCCTTTTTGGGCGAGGATGACCTCGATCAGGCAGGCAGTGGGATCTCAGGTGTTGGTGATGTGAATGGGGATGGGTTCGATGACTTCCTCATAGGAGCAGTTGGAGATGATGATGGGGGTTATTATGCAGGCCAGACCTACCTGATCTTCGGAAATGCCTCAGGCTGGGCGATGGACACCGACCTCTCCGATGCGGACGCATCCTTCTGGGGGGAGGAGAGATACACTATGACTGGCCAGTCGCTTTCGGGAGCGGGAGACGTGAACGGGGATGGGTTCGATGACTTCCTCATCGGAGCATGGGAAGAAGATGGAAGGAATGCAGGCCATACCTACCTGATACTGGGCAAGGCAACCGGCTGGGCGATGGACACCAGCCTCTCCGATGCGGATGCATCGTTCCTGGGCGAGGACTCCGATGATTTGTCAAGCATTTCGATCTCAGAAGCAGGGGACGTGAACGGGGACGGTTACGATGACTTCATCATCGGAGCGTATCGAGATGAAGATGGCGGTGATGATGCAGGCCAGACATATCTGATACTGGGCAAGGCATCGGGCTGGGCGATGGACACCGACCTCTCCGCCGCGGATGCGTCATTCTGGGGCGAGGACTCGGAGGATCTTTCAGGCTCCGCGGTCTCGGGTGCAGGGGATGTGAACGGGGACGGATTTGACGATATCATCATCGGAGCGCCCGGAAATGACGATGGTGGAGCTTATGCCGGCCAGACATATCTGATACTGGGTAAGGCATCGGGCTGGATGATGGACACCGACCTCTCCACCGCGGACGCGTCCTTCTTGGGTGAGGGCGATAACAATATCGCAGGCTACAAGATATCGGGAGCAGGGGACGTCAACGGGGACGGATTCGACGATATCCTCATTGGAGCCAATTCAGATGAAGATGGCAGACCTTCCGCAGGCCAGACATATATGATCCTGGGCAAGGCATCGGGCTGGGCGATGGACACGGGCCTCTCCGCTGCGAATGCATCTTATCATGGAGAGGAAGTGGACGATTATTCGGGCTCCGCTGTCTCGGGAGCAGGGGACGTCAACGGCGACGGATTTGATGATTTTTTGATCGGTGCCTCTGGCAATGATGAAGGCGGTAGCAGGGCAGGCCAGTCCTATCTTATCCTGGGCAAGGCATCGGGCTGGGCTATGGACACTAACCTCTCCACGGCCGGGGCATCGTTCTGGGGCGAGCACGCAGATGATAGATCAGGCTCCAGGGTTTCTGGTGCCGGAGACGTGAACGGGGACGGATTTGATGATATCCTAATAGGAGCTGTGGGAAATGATGATGGCGGTGATAGGGCGGGTCAGACCTATCTGATATTCCCTGACCATAACGAATACTCTAATTCCATCGATAACCTCAGCCTTCACAGGAAGGGTGACCTGGTGAATTCCACTTCGCACGCCTACATGAACGAGACCATACATGTCAAGCTCACATGCAAGGACCCGGACGAGACGCATATCAACATCGCCCTCGTGCGGATATCCTCCTTTATCAATGGCATCCCGCAATTGACCCTGAGGCTAAGAGAGACCTCTATGAACACCGGTGTGTTCATCGGCAACTTCACATCGAAGGAGAGGACCCATGAAGGTTACCGATGGATCGGAGCGGAGGTGGGTGACAGAATAAGGGTGGATACCATCAGACCTGGAGTTGCCAATCGCACACTATTTATCATCAATATTCCCGCCTTCAAGGACGACCTTCCCTCGGTCATGTACGCCCTGGAGGACGAACTGTTCGATATCTGGGATGAGGATATCATCATCGATGGGGGAAGCGTCGCCACCTGGCCGTTCACGAAGAGTAGTGATTGGATTAGGAACTCAAAGGACTGGCACCATTATGGTGGCACTCCCAATAACGGTGATGTCGGGACCCACTGGCTCAACCTTACATATTTGAACATTCTCTTGGACGGGGATTGGTGGAACGTGACCATCATCGTCAACAATACGCCGCCGAGCATCCTCACAACCGATGTCAGAGAGGTCGAAGAGGACTCGGCATATCTCGTTGATTACGACTCGGACGACGACGGACAGGGTACGATCACATGGCATCTCGATACAGCAGCCACATGGCTCGAGATCAACGAGACCACGGGTGTGCTATCAGGCGTGCCCACATATCTCGATGCTGGGGTTGCAGACATCTCGGTCTCTGTTGATGATGGCAACGGGGGTTGGGACTTCCGGAACTTCACCATCGAGGTGATCGATATCGTCGACATCCCGATCATCATAACAGAAGAGCTCCCAGATGCGACCGAGGAAGAATACTACACCTTCCAGCTAGAGGTATACGACCCAGACTACATGGATTTCTCCACCTGGTCCATCGGCACCAACGCCACATGGCTCGAGATCGGCTACGAAACGGGCCTTCTCCTCGGCACTCCTGGGAACGAGGACGTGGGAGAGTGGATCGTGGGTATCATCGTGACCGATTCTTATTTTCTGCAGTCGTCCGTGTACCTCACGCTCAATGTGCTCAATGTGAACGACCCTCCCACGATCACGACGGAGGACCGGACATCGAGCCTGGAGGACGTTGAGTACCGGATCGACTACGAGGCGACGGACCCGGACGTCGGGGACGTTCTCACCTGGTCCCTCGAGACCGATGCCGGTTGGCTGGACATCGACGAGGGCACCGGCGTCCTCTCAGGGACACCGACCAACGATGACCTTGGAAGCTACTTCGTGAACGTAACTGTCTCCGACGGGGAGGGAGGGAGCGCCTCCCACGAATTCAAGCTGGAGGTAATAGAGGTCAACGACCCACCAGAGATCGTAACTGATCTGCCTCCCATGATAGAGGTGCTGGAGGACGAGACCTTCTTGCTTACCCTCACGGGGGAGGACGAGGAGGGTGACGATCTGACCTGGTCGGACGACTCGGACCTGTTCGACATCATCCCAACGGACGGGACCATCAGCTTCCTTCCCACCCAGTCCGAGGTCGGTGAGTGGTGGGTCAACATCACGGTCGAGGACAGCGGGGGTCTCACGGACGGGGTCTTGATCAGATTCGTCGTGCAGAACGTCAACGACCCGCCCATCATTGCCGAGGCGAGGTGCAACGGTGAGTTGTTCGACCAATTGACGGAGTACGTGTACCTCCGGAAGGGGAAGAATGACAGCTTCTGGGTGATGGCCATCGACGAGGACGGGGACGATCTGGAGTACTACTGGGTCCACGATGGCGAGATCGTGGCGAGGGGGAACGAACTGCGCTACGGGGACCTCGAGGATGGCTTCTACCTCAACCTGACCCTGGTGGTCGATGACGGGGAGGCGACCAGCGAGTACACGATATTCAAGACCTGGGTCTCATCCGAGGAGGATGAAGGCACGTCAACACAATTGTGGATGCTGCTCCTGCTGGTCGTTGCGATATCATTTGTCCTGGCCGTGATCCTCGTGAGAAGGTCCATGGACCAGGGGCTTTGAGGACGGGGGAGGGGTCTTCGTGTTGCTGGCGATGCTCGTCGGGGTTGCATCGAGCATGATGAGGCGCAAGGGCGAGTCTGATTGT
>JAUVEQ010000431.1 GCA_030594725.1 Methanobacteriota archaeon | reverse complement strand
CAGGCCATCATCGATGGCTTCCTGGTCCTGGAGAACACCACACAGGTCGAGGTGGCCCGGTTCAACCTCAGCTACCTGAGGGCCCAGGATGTGGCGGGCTGGGAGGTCGACTCGACAGGTCGGAGGACCTCCACCTACCTCTATCCCGCCCTCTACCTCGACGGTCACGGCTTCCGGGGCGATCGCTTCGATATATGGAACCCCGTTCCCCAGCGGGTGGAGCTGGTCGACGACTACGTTCCCGCCATCAACCTCATCGCACCCCTCCCCGGAGCCGGTTTCAGCTCCGCGACGGTCGTGGCCAACGGGAGGTATGACGAGCTGGGCTCCGGGGTCGACATGATCGAGTACTCCCTGAACGGGGCCAACTACACTCCCCTGACCAGCTGGAACGAGGGGTGGTGGACCCTTCCACTGGCCAACATGGACGATGGCGAGCACTCCCTCGATCTGCGTCTCCGGGACAGGGTTGGCAACGTGGGCGAGACCGTGAGCGTGTCCTTCATCGTGGACACCGTCGTGCCCTTCATCGACCTGGACCCCGTTGATGAACTGGTCAACACGGCCACCATCACCATCTCGGGAAGGACCGAGGTGTTCGCGACGTTGGATGTGAACGGTCAGGTCTTCCATGTGGAGGAGGACGGGACCTTCATGGACGATCTCGCACTGGACGAGGGCGGGAACACCATCGTCATCTCGGTCGTGGACCGGGCGGGGAACGTGGACTCGATCACCTTGACCATCACCCTCGACACCATTGCTCCTCAGCTGGTGATCACATCGCCCGAGAACGACACCTGGACCAACCTCCGGACGGTCTACGTCGAAGGCACGACCGAGTCCGACGCGGAACTGCTCGTCCTCGACACCGTCGTGACGGTGGTCGACGGGACCTTCAGGAAGATGGTAGAGCTCGAGGCAGGGACCTTCAACATCCTCGTGAACGCAACCGATCCAGCCGGGAACTCGGCCCATGTCGAGGTCGTGCTCAATGTGGACTGGACGGCGCCACACGTCGTGATGGTAGAACCCGAGGAGGGGGAGGTCTACGTGCGGGAGAGCATCCTCTACATGACCGGGGACATTGACGACCCCACGATAGACCAGGTGCTCATCAACGACCAGGTCGTTGACCTGATAAACGGACGGTTCGTCGAGCAGTTCACCATACTGGAGGGCACTACCGAGTTCCAGGTCATCGCCACCGACGCCGCGGGGAACGTCGGCACCACGAAGGTCGTGGTGATCCGCGACCTTACGCCCCCCACCTACGAAGCCGAGATCACCGCCCTGGGTGGCGAACTGATCTATATCGACGGGGACCTGTACTGCACCGCCCCCGCTGTGGAGGTCACCATCACGCTCAGCGAGGTCTCCGTCCTCACCCCGGGCGGTGGGACGGCCCTGCCAGCAGGGACGGAAATAATGGTCCGTTTCGATCTGGAGGAGGGCCTCAATGTTCTGGAGATCTACATCATCGACCTCGCGGGCAATCAGGGCCAGACCTACCGTCAGAGGGTGGTCGTGGACACCACAGTGCCCACGATAACGATGATCTCCCCGCAAGCCGGTGCGCGGACCAAGGAGGACGTGGCCACCATCAACGGTAGGACCGAGGAAGGTGCAGGGGTGACCATCAACGGCGAGTCGGTCTCGCTGCTGTCGGGTGGCGAGTTCAGGCATATCGTGGCCCTGGTGGACGGGCGCAACGACTTCACCCTCGAGGTGGAGGACGCCATGGGAAACTCCAACTCCACCACTGTGTCGGTCCTGCGGGAGGGAGAGGTCCAAACCTCTGATACCTTCTCCACCGGTGCCGCCCTCGGGGGTTTCCTGGCCGGGCTCATCGTCGGTGTGCTTGTGGCGGTCGGGTTCTTCGTCGCCAAGGGCCGCCGTGCCGGGGCTGACGAGAGGGCGTTCAGGTCCGAGCCCGGTCCACCACCGGTCCGGGATGGTTATGAGGCACCCCCACCCCCGGGCACGGAACCCGGGCCCAAGCAGATGGACCCGGAGGACCAGGAGAGCTGGGAGGAGTACTAGGCCAAGACCCGTCCCGGCAATGCTTTTTTATCGGGGTGGGGCCTTAATGCGCCAAGAGGTGCGCGCGTGGAACCGATATCTCGAGTGCTGGAGGGAACCTTCGACGGCGAGGAGGTCACCATCAGGGGTTGGATCTTCAGGACCCGTTCCTCGGGCTCGCTGGCCTTCGTTACGGTCCGGGACTCCTCGGGCGTTATCCAGACCGTCGCGTCCAAGAAGGAGATGGACCCAGAGGAGTTCAGCGCCCTCAAGAAGGCCCTGGTCGAGTCGTCCCTCGAGGTCACCGGACGCGTGAACCCCGACGAGCGGGCGCCGGGAGGCCGGGAGATCCACGTGTCCTCGGTCACGGTCGTCCACTTCGCGGAGACCTTCCCCATCACCAAGGACAAATCGGAGGAGTACCTCCTGGACGTGCGCCACCTCTGGCTCCGGAGCCGGGAGATGACCTCCACCCTGAAGCTGCGCAGCACCGTGATCGGCGCCC
>JAUVEQ010000214.1 GCA_030594725.1 Methanobacteriota archaeon | reverse complement strand
AACAACACCGTCACATGGTGGCCCTCCGAGGACATGGGCGTGGGCAACGTCTCGTACGAGTACCAGTTCTCGAACTACCCCACGTTCCCGGAGAAGGTCTACTGCTTCACAGACGAGACCTACTTCACCCTCACGAACCTTCTCGACACCACCTTCTACTACCGGGTCCGTGCCAAGGACGACTTCGGTCACACCTCGCCCTGGTCCGCCATCGAACGGTCCGCCCAGGATTCCACACCTCCCATCCTTCCGATGGTCATGGAGGAGCCCGAGCTCACACCAGGCACCACCAACGTGTTCAACTGGCACTCCACATGGGACACCGGCATCGGGGGCGTGATCTACTACTACCAGATAGCCACGTCCCCCACCTTCGCCCCCGAGACCATACACGCCGAGTATCCCACAGCGCTTACCACCATCGGGACCGCCGACCTCGCCGACGGTCAGACCTATTACTTCCGGGTGACGGCCATCGACGGCTTCGGCCACCGGTCTGAATGGTCCGATCTCGTTTGGTCTACCCAGGACGCCTCCCCGCCCACTGCGCCAGTTATCCACCCCCTTCCCGAGTACCTGCCGGCGGGCCCCTTCACCCTCTCCTGGTCAGCAGCCATCGACCATGGCGTCGGTGTGTCCCATTACGAGGTCTGGTATTACATGCAAGGTCCTCCGGGATCCTCCCCCATGGTGCACAGCTTCATGGTCATCGGGCAGTCGATGATCTTCACCGAGAGGACGGGAGGTAAGTGGTACTTCAGCGTGTACGCTGTGGACCGCTTCGGCCAGTCCGGTCCCGCTTCCAAGGTAAATGTCACCTTCGACGGCACGCCGCCCACCGTCCCCGCCATCGAGGACCCCCCGGAGTTCTCCAATGGCACCAGCATCACCCTGTCGTGGCCTCCCTCCACGGATGATCTCTCCGGTGTCTCCGGCTACCAGGTATCGTACTTCCGCGAGGGCTTTCCGGAGACCGTCCGGCACATCGATACCAATCGGACCTCCGTCACCATCTTCGGCCTGGTGGATTACACCACCTACTGGTACGGGGTCCACGCCATCGACGGCGTCGGCAACCGTGCCGAAGGGCATTGGATCGCCGTCACCGTGGACGATGCGCCTCCGTACCCGGTGCATATAACGAGCTATCCGTCGACCTACTTCGACGGCGTCTCATTCGAGTTCGAGTGGTCGGAGGCCATTGACCTGGGCGTTGGTGAGATCGAGTACAACCTCTACTGGGACTACGAACACTCCCACGCCCTCGTCACCGTCATGGAATCGGGTTGGATGACGGAGAGGTCCTACAACGTGTCTGACCTCGGGGAACATGTGTACCACGTGTGGGTCGCGGCCCGTGACTCCTTCGGTCACATGTCCCTGTCGTCGGAGGTGACGTTCACGGTCAGCCATATGCGGTCCGAGGTCGAGATACTTTCCCCCGAACCCGACACCGTCCTCACCGGGACCGTCATGATCCATGGTTGGCTCCAGGACGCAGGTCCCATGAGTTACACTGTGCTGTACAGGTCTGAGGCAGTCATTGAATGGGAGTTCGTCCAGTACTGGGAGGCGTTGACTTTCCCGGACCACATCTACGTGCCCTGGGACACCTCGGGCCTCCCGGACGGTGACTACAAGGTCAGTGTTGCCCTCTGGAACTGGGCAGGTTCGCAATTCCACGACGAGGTGAACGTAACATTGGCCAACGCCAGGATATCCGTCTCGCCCAACGACATCGTACTGTCCGACTGGGATCCCGACGAGGGGGGCCCGCCCATCTTCATGGTGGTCGTCCACAACCACGGTGACAGCGCGGCCGAGAACCTTTCCGTGCAGGTCTTCGAAGACGGGGTCATGCTCGAGAGGACCGACGGGGTCCGTATCGAGCCGAACTCCTACGTCGATCTCTACTACGACCTCGACGGTCCAGGCAGAAGGACTATCATGGTGAAGGTGACGTCGGACCTCTACGACACGGGTGAGGTGTTGCAGAACCTGCTGGTAGAGGAGAAAGACGAGAATGACGCGACCTCTGTAACGGACTCCGCCGCGTGGGTCGGGATCCTGGCCATCGTACTAGCGGTGATCGCGATAGCCTTGAACCTCGCCGGCCGGATGAGGACCCCGGCTCCGGAGGAGGAGAGCGGGGACGCCCAGGTGGATGTAGCCGATGCCTGGGTTGAATCGAGGGACGAGGAGACCTGAAGCATCGTCACCCTCCCCCTTCCCCCATCCTGGCAAGGTCGGTGCGCGCCGACCGCGCAGTGCAATTCATGCCCCGGCGACGGCAGCAGGCGTCTGCTTGGGGCCCCGGGAACCACCTGCGCCCCCCTAGCCAAACCACCACATCCCTGCGGGAGGGACGTGCTACTGGGCCGGGGTGGCGCGGGGGGCGTGATCCGAGGTGTCAAGTACTAGAATGATTGCTTTCCATGAAGATTATTCTGATCTGGCTAGCTTGCCACGTACCCAATAGATACTGGAGGAGGGAACGATAATGATTAGCATATTCGTTCTGGAATTGAGACGAAAACTATACATATTCGTTCTGTAATACATACTAACATGGACAGATTGATATCGCTACTCAACCCCTGGTGGCGCGACGGGTCCGTGAGGTCCGACCTCAGCAGCGACATCAGGCGGGATGCCTTCTCCCAGTGCTGGGAGTTCATGGACACCAGGCAGGTCGTGGCCATCGGTGGCCTCCGGAGGGTCGGGAAGACGACGCTGATGTACCAGATGATCGAGGAGCTCCTCCGGAACGGCGCAGACCCGGAGAGCATACTCTACTTCTCGTTCGACGAGAGGAGGAAGGGCCTTCGCGAGGTGCTTGACGCGTACGCTTCGTCCGTGGGGAAGGACATCGAGAAGGAACGCGCGTTCGTGTTCCTGGACGAGATACAGAAGCACGCCAGCTGGATGGAGGAGCTCAAGCTCCTCTACGATGCGCTCCCCAACATCAAGTTCGTGGTGTCGGGCTCCGCAGCGCTGAAGCTGGAGAGGAGGGGCAGGGAGAGCCTTGCCGGGCGTATGTTCTTCACGAGGCTCGAGCCGCTCAGCTTCAGCGAGTGGCTGAGGTTGCGCGGGATCGAGTACCGGCCCGACAAGATCCGGCTCTTCGAGAGCAGGCTCAGGCCGCACCTGCTCCGCTATATGATGACCCCCTTCCCTGAGATCGTCTCCTGGGAGGAGGGACCGGCCATGAGGTACATCAAGGAGACCATCGTGGACAGGGTCGTCTACATGGACATACCCCAGGAGTTCGGTGACGCCGACCACTCCCTGCTGGAGGACCTCATCGGCATCTTCTTCTCCCACCCCGGGTCCTACCTGAACGTCGACTCCCTTGCGAGGGATCTGGGGAGGGGCAAGGCGACCATCAACAACCACCTGCAGTACCTCCGGTTCTCGTACCTCATCCGGCTCCTGGGCAACTACCGCGGGAGCCGGCGCTCGTCCTCTAGGAAGATGAGACGCGTCTATCCGTACAGCCCCGCGCTGACGGCCGGGATGGATGTGGAGGTGCCGAGGCTCGTCGAGAACCTGGTGGTCAGCCACCTGAACGCGGAGGCCTACTGGCGAGAGAGGCGTGTCGAGGTCGATGTCTTCCACCAGGGGCTGCCGATCGAGGTCAAGTTCAAGGCGAGGGTGCGCAGCGGCGACCTGGTTGGGCTGAGGAGGTGCATGAGGGCCCTGGGGCGGCCCCGGGGCCTCGTGGTGAGCAAGGACACGGCCACCACTAAGGAGACGGAGGAGGGGGATATCGAGGTGGTGCCCGCGTGGGAGTTCCTACTCCGCCCCCCCGCTTCCCAGGACACCCCCTCCCCGTGAAGGCATGCCAGTGCCAATGGGCGATCCGAACCTCGTTAACGGGATGTGGAAAGTGCCAACCCATCCCGGCTCGGATCTGACCCGGTTCCGACAACCCAACATCCATCAGCCGAAATCGTGCTGTACATGCAGTTCAATGTGGAGTGCCCCAACATACGTGATACATGTATCACCAATTTGCAGTTAATAAGTGATATGTATATGACATGTCACTGGCTCACCTACCCCCCACCCATCACCCCCTGTTGTCGAGCACGCTACGATCGATCCCAGGCCCCTTCCCCTATCCTGGCAACGAGGCCGCGCGCATGCGCGGCGAGGCGCAGCAGCAATTCATGGCCAGACGACCATGTGCTCGCGTAGACCGTATATCCCCTTTTCAACCCCCTCGCATTCATCCATGGGAGGTTTTTTAATTCAGGACGACCTATGAATAGTTGGCGCATCCCGTTGCGCCAGGGAGGGATTCAAGTGAAACATGTAAGGTCATTCTCGATAGCGCTGTTCCTGATGGTCCTGGTGGCCGGTGGCGCACAGAACTCGACCTGGGTGGAGACCGTGGCCCCGACGGACGCAGGGGACGACCAGACCCTTCAGATGCAGACCATCGGGCAGGGGGACCCGGAGTACCCCCCGGCCGATGTGGTCTCTCTGTCACAGGTCGCGTACGTCGGCTACTCCTATCAGTACACCGATAGCAACAGCGTCCAGTGGAGCCCCGACGGCAGGTACCTGGCACAGGCCAGCCGCCCTGGTGGTTCTAGTGACCATCTCAGGGTCTTCGAGTTCAATGGAACGGCCCTGACGTTTGTCGCCCAACGGCTCCTGGCTATCGATGTAATGGTCTGTGAATGGAGCCCCGACGGGAAGTACATCGCCGTGGGGGGATGGACCGGTTCGAAGAACAACTTCCAGATCTACTCGTTCAACGGGACCGCCCTCACGTACAAGAACGGCGCCCATCATCAATCTTGGGTTTATTCCATCGACTGGCATCCGGACGGCGAGCACATCGCGATCACGGGGAACATGCAGACGGACGAGAAGGTGTTCGTCTACTTCTTCAACGAGACGACGATGTTCGTCGACGACTCCATCGACCTGGGCCTGAGCACGGGGCGGAGTGTCGCATGGGACCCCGCCGGCGACCATCTGGCCGTGGGAGGCTATATATCCGTTCGCGAGGGCTACTTCTATGTCTATTACGGGAAGGTGCACATCCTCTCGTGGGTCAGCCGGAACCTGAAGCTCATGGACACCATCGACTTCTATAGTGGGGCCGAGTCCGTGGCGTGGAACCCCAACGCGAGCTACCTGGCGGCCGGTGGGCAAGATGATTACATGCCGATCATGGCCGTGTACAGCGTCAACTTCGTGGGTAACGGGGTTGCCGTCGGCGCCCTGGACAACGGCAATTTCAACTGCCGACCGCTCGTCATGGATTGGAGTCCGGCGGGCGGGCACTTCGTCGGCGCCGGTTACGGGTATTATGACGATGCGGTCCTGATGGCCTTCGACGGGGAACAGATGACGAAGAAGGCCGCTCTCAGGTATGCCAGGCCCGGCTACTCAGCGTCCTGGAGCTCCGACGGCAGGCACATCGCCGTGGGGGCCAACAACAACAACATGGGCATCTGGGTCTACCGTGTCAACTACGGGGACCTGGCCGACCCCGA
>JAUVEQ010000379.1 GCA_030594725.1 Methanobacteriota archaeon | reverse complement strand
AGAGCCACCGCTCCCATCGACGCCTGTCATGGACCTTCGGGAGCTGGGCGAGCGCGCATCCATCAAGAGATTGCGTGAGGTAATGGGAACCACCGAGGACCTGGGTCTTGGCAAGGACGACTGTGCCGTGGTCCCGTTGGGTGACGGCAAGGTGCTGCTGGCATCAACGGACGTGCTGATAGGACCGACCCACATCCTCCCGGGAACGCCTCCCGAGCAGTTCGGGGCCTTCGCCATCGAGATCGCAGTGAGCGATGTGGCTGCCATGGGTGGCCGCCCGATAGGGGTCCTCACCGCCATGGCAATGCCGCCAGAGACGGACATAGAATGGTTGATGGCGGTCTCGGCCGGCATGGCGAAGGCCGCTGGCCGAAACGGGACGACGGTCCTGGGGGGAGACACCAAGTCATCCCCGGCCCGGACGGTGGCGGTCACGGCCATGGGCGTGATGGACGAGGAGAGATGCCTCTACAGGAGAGGTGGACGGCCCGGGGATGTCCTGGTGCTCACGGGACCCCTGGGTGGCCCCGCCATGGGCTACACCATGCCAAAGGACCCGGGGGGAGCCTACACTCCCGAGGCCCTGAGCCTCCTTTACGACATCAAGGCGAGGACCGATGCCGGCCAGGCGCTGGCGGCCTCCGGTCACGCGACCGCCTGCATAGACCTCTCCGACGGCTTCGCTCCCGCCCTCCACCAGATGCTCGAGGCCAGTGGATGCGGTGCACTCGTGGAATGGGGCTCCGTGCCCTTGGCACCAGGGCTCTCGGACCTGGCCACAACCCAGGGCCTGGACATCATGGACCTGGCCCTTCACTGGGGGGGGGAGTACGAGCTGCTGGCCGCCGTCGACCCTGCCGGGGTGGATGGGGTCCTGGCCACCCTGCGTGGCCTGGGAGGCGACGCCAGGGCCGTTGGCGAGTTGGCCTCCGGTCGCGAAATCCTTTTAATGCGTGACGGCTCTCCAGCGCCGTTGGGCCCGGAGGGCTTCGACCACTTCAGGGGTGAGTGAGAGATGGTGATGACGGAGGATTCCCGGCGGGAACAGTTGTTCGAGACGATCGATGCGATGCGCAGGGCACTGGTCATGACCCTGATCGAGATGTGCTCCATCCCCGCGGTGGCGCCCGAGAACGGAGGCGAGGGCGAGCTGAAGAAGACGGAGTGGCTCGAGAACCAGATCAGGTCCTTCGGGTTCGACGACATCGACAGGTACGACGCCGTCGATGACTTCGAAGATGGCGTGGTGAGACCGAACCTCGTGGCCGTGCGCTACGGTCTGGACGAGGACGCGCCCACCCTATGGTTCATCTCCCACACCGACGTCGTCCCCGAGGGCGACCTGTCCCTTTGGGACACCGACCCATGGAAACCGGTCATCGTGGACGACAAGGTGGTCGGACGTGGCGTCGAGGACAACGGCACCCCCCTGGTCGCCTCCCTCTACGCGGTGCGTGCCCTCTCCGAGGCGGGGATCCGGACGGGATGCCATATTGGCTGCGTCCTCGTGGCCGACGAGGAGCAGGGGTCCAAGTGGGGCATCCAACACCTCCTCGAGCAGGACATCTTCAAAGAAGGGGACCTGATCATGGTGCCCGACGCGGGTTTCCCCAAGGGCGACTTCATCGAGATCGGGGAGAAGAGCATCCTGTGGCTCAAGTTCAAGACCGAGGGGAAGCAGGGCCATGCCTCGATGCCCCATCTGTGCAGGAACGCGGCGGAGGTCGGTGCGGAGCTGGCCTATCGGTTGAACAAGGTGTTGAAGGAGAGGTACGACGCCGAGGACGAACTCTTCGATCCCCCGTACTCCACCTTCGAGCTCACTATGAAGGTGGCGAACGTGGGCAACGTGAACACGATCCCAGGTGAGGACATATTCTACATGGACTGCCGGGTGCTCGCCGAGTATCCGACGGAGGAGGTACTGGCCACCGTGAGGGGCGTCATGAAGCAGGTGGGAGAGAAGTACCAGATGCCCATCCATCTCTCCCTTTCCCAGCACGAGCAGGCGGCTCCCACCACCGACCCCGAAAGCCGTGTGGTGACCATCCTCGGCAATGCGATAACTCAGGTGATAGGAGTGGAGCCAATCGTGGGCGGGATAGGCGGTGGTACCTGCGCCGCCTTCTTCCGCAGGCGGGGCTTCAATTCCGCCGTCTGGGCGAAGATGGACCAGTCGGCCCACACCGCCAACGAGTACACGTACATCGACAACATAGTGGATATCACCAAGGTCTTCGCCCTGATGATGCTCAACAGCTGAGGTCCCAAACGACCCTTGACCCACCCTCTTGCGTGACCCTCTAGACCAGGGGCTTTGCCGTCACATCACCCCTTGGCCCCACTTCGGAGAACACCTGTCCGGTGAACCACTGGAACCTGGTGATGCCGTCCTTCCAAGAGTCCTCGTGCAGCCCCGCCTTCCAGCAGGTGTGACGCAGGAACTGCTCCACGTCCCAGCCTTGCTCGACGGGGACCTGGGGCAGCAGGAGCCCCCTGGCACCACCACGGACGGCGATGAGGCCATGGACCCCGATCTGCACCTTGTCCAGCAGCTCCTCGGGGCGGTCCACCTCGATGAACTCGGGTGGTGTCAGAAGCGTGACCTCGATCACAACGCTGTCCAGCTCTCCCGGCGTCAACCGGGGGAACCGGGGGTCCTCGGTGGCCGCCGACATGGCGCTCCTCACAAGGGCGTCGCTGGTGCTCATGATGGGCTCTGGGATGCCGATGCAACCCCTGAGCATGTCGTCAGGGTGTGTCTTGATGGTGGTGAAGACGCCACCGGGGTCGGAGAAGTCACTCGGCATGTCCATGGGCGGTGGCCCCCTTCCGTGGACATGGGCGTCGATAATGGACCGGGCGGTCTTCACCGCCAGAATGCCCTCCTCCTCCGAGAACATCTGAGATCCCTCCTAGGGGTCATCCACGGGCTCGGTCGGTCTGCCGACCTCCCCCTCCGGGACGGACATGAATATCTCGATCGACGAGACGTTCGATTCCCTTCCCTCATCGGAGGTGAGTCTCTCGGTGGAGATCTCGATATCGTCCACAT
>JAUVEQ010000066.1 GCA_030594725.1 Methanobacteriota archaeon | reverse complement strand
ACCATCGGGGTCCTGGAAGTGCTCGAACATCGAGATGGTGTCGAAGGTGTCCTCGAGGATGACCCTCTCGCCGATGGGGTTGATCACCCTGGGATCGTCCTCCTGGTTCTCGATGGCGAAGGTGACCGGTAGGTTGGTGGTGGCACCATCCAGGTCACGGGCCACGAAGTTGATGGTCTGCTCGCCGAACCAGTCCTCGGCACCCACTATGGTCGCGACCAGGGTCTCGGAGTCTATGTTCACGTTCACATTGTCCGAGATCCCGAAGGTGATGTTGACCTCGTCGTCCCTGTCAACGTCCGTGACCAGGTTCTTGAAGTCGAACACACGGATGGAATCCTCTGGCAACGTGTAGATGTACGGCTCGCTGTTGTCGTACAGCGCCCTCGGTGGATCGTTCACGGGGGTGAACGTCACGTTCCATGTGAGAGAGCTCTGGAGGTACTTCCTGTCGATGGCGGTGACCTTGATTACCACCTTGCCGTAGAAGTCGGGGGACGCCTCGAAGCCGAGGGTACCGGCCTGCTGGTCGAGGATGAGCTGCCTCACCTTGCCAGTAAGGACGGTGGCCTTGAACCTGAGCACCTCGTCGCCGACATCGGTGTCCCTGAAGAAGTCGTAGAGGTTCAAGAAGTCCAGCTTGTTGGTGTCCTCGTCCACGACCAGGTTCGGGATGGGTCCTATGATCTGCGGAGGTCGACTGAACGGCGGTACGTCGTCCACCCATATGCGCAACTCGTAGTTGGACTCTGCGTCATCCTCTGTCTTGTACAGGAAGGCGCGCTGGGTGTCCTGGTCGTAGGCCATCTGGGCCGCCACTGCGGCGAACACCCCAATGTAGTAGGTGCCATCACCAAGTCCGTAATCGGCCAGCTCGACGTTGAAGTCGATGAGGTTCTGGATGTGGTCCTCGCGGCTGGTGAAGTTGAACCAGGTGTTCCAGTCGCCCTTGATGAGCCGGTAAGTGTCCGAGGCGGCGTCGTGCTTGTACAGCGACGCGTTGAACATGTCAGTGGCCTTGAAGGAGTCGAACTGGATCCGGATCCTATCCCTGGCATCCACCTTGTACCAGTCGTAGTGGTCGAAGGCCTGGTGGATGCGTCCCTCGTAGACTCCCGCTCGGGCCATCTTCGCGTTCTCGGGGATGTTGTCCACATCGGACAGCTCCGGCGGTTTCCACTCCATCCGGACGTCGTAGTAGCCCGTGTTGTTCCAGGCGTTGACCTCCATGTAGTAAGTGCCGTTGTAGAAGGCGGCCGCACGGACGTGCTCCGTGTTCTTGTTCGGGTCACGGTTGGGGTCGAAGAAGTCGGGATGATCGTTCCGGAAGCTGCTGTCAAGCAGGTCGAGCCATCGGGATCCAGGCACCCGGCCGAACATGTACATGTCGAAGTCGGGGAGCTCCTCTGCATCTGCCCGCTCGGTCATGTTGAAGTAGACGACCTCGTTCCAGAGGCCTGGCTTGGAGTGATGTGGCTGGTTGGCCATCAACTCGATCTTGTACCAGTCCGAGTCGTGGGTGTACCTGTCGAAGTACATGTTCTGGATCCCGGTCTCGGGGAAGATGGGGATCTGCTTCGTGTGGACCGTGAGCCTGTAGGAGACTGGCAGGCTGTTCGTGTGGTTCATGCCCTGGACCTTGATGAAGAACCATCCGTCGTATGTGGAGAGGATCGAGAACGGTTCGATCGGTTCGTTGGGGGCAGATGACCAGTCCCACGGATACGAGAACGGGTATCCGCCCAGGTCGTCGGGGAAGATCCAGATGTTCATGTCCCTCTCGGTGGGGTCACCGGTGTTGAAGTTCCGGATCTCGAAGGACCCGTTGACCTCGTCCTCGAAGTTGGCATCGATCTTGTACCAGTGGGTGTCCCGCTGCTCGATATCAATAGTATCGGAGACACCATTGCCCGAGGTGATGACCTGGGCTTGCTCGAGATCGACCTCGAGCATGTACTCCCAGGTGAAGTTGTTGGGGGTCATGAACCAGTCGATGGAGATGTTGATGTAGTAGGTGTTGGTGCCAGGCACGGGAGCGCATATGTTGAGGCAGTAGTGCCTGGTGTAGAAGAAGTTGTAGGCGCCATCAATGGCAAGCTGGTTCTTGGGACCGGTGTAGAGGTAGGTTGCGAAGATCCCCGTCGGGCGACCCGGGGTGGGTGGCGCGTCGTCCGGAGGCAACCATTGGTCCTGGCCATCATGGCCGGTGATGTACATGTGAACGGCGACGACCTCTCGCTGGACGGCGTCGACCTTGAAGTAGTCTGCACGATCGTCCACACGGTTGACATCACCGTAGTAGACGTCACCGCCCTGGAGCTCGAAGGCGTCTCCGAACCTATGGGTCTCATCTCCGGTCTCGGTGTACGTGTTCGCCCTGGTCTCATCGGCCGGTCCATTGCCGCCGTCGGGCATCGCCGACATGACCAGTGGGGCAGCTGAGACCAAGAGTACAGAAATGAGCAAGAATGTTAGAGCCTTGCGCGTGTATCTCATACGTTTCCTCTCCTACTAAACCCTATGCTGGGTAGTGTGATATACAAGGGGCTGTATATAGTCTTTTGCAGAATGTTGAGTGTACGACCACTTCCCAGTCGAGCACTGCTGGCTACCCGATTTTTCGGGCGATTTTTCATCATCTTCGAACACTTCTCGAACAGTTCACGAAATCTCATCTCAAATCCTCCATTGAGCCCCTTTCCCGTCGGAACGGGGGACAGGCTCCTTGTGAGCGATATCTCCATCGGTTCTCTACCTCCTCCTTCTGATCAGCATTATCGCGATCGCCAACACTGATGCGATGGCGATGATCGAGGCCGCTGCCACCACGCCCCAGGGGGTCGCGTCGGAAGCGGCCACAATTGTCACATCCAGCTCCTCGGTCACCGTGTCCTCGCCCGCCACGATCTGGAGGGTGACCTTGTGGTCACCGGGTTCCAGGGAGCTGTGGAAGGCGGGATCGGTGCTGACCCGGTCCCCATCTATGAACCAGCTGTAGGAGATCTCGTCCCCGTCAGGGTCCTGGTAGATGGCCACGAAGCGCACCGTCTCGTCCTCGGAGAATCGGCTACCGTCAGGAGGCGAGGCTATGCCTCCCTCGGGTGGATAGGGCACGTCCTCCACGAACAAGGACCAGGTGACCTCGTCGTGAAGGCCCGTCTCGTCCTCCACCCTGACGGTGAGCTCGTGGTACCCCTGGTCATGAAGATCGGGGTGATATATGTAGGCCAGGGACGGACCCATGAAGGTCCCGTCCAGGTACCAGTAGTAGAGCAGCACCGGGGAATCCGGGTCCAGGACCTCAAGGGCGGCGAAGGTGACGGCTGACCCCTCCAGGAGGTTGACATCGGTCCCGGCGGGCGTCCAGGAGGTGATGGCGGGAGCATCATCGATGGGAACGACCTCGAGCCAGAACTCCACCTGCAGGCTGTGACCCTCCGGGTCGGTGGCGGTGATCAGCAATCCCCGGACACCCGACCAGTCCGCGACCGGTGCCACGGTGAGCACGCCGTTGGAGGGATCGTACGATGACGTGATGTACTGGTCCGTGCTCACGGAGACGGCCAACGGGTCGCCGTCGGGATCGTCGATGTGATGGTACAGCTCGATGCCGAGGGAGGAGTCCTCCTCCAGCACGATGGTCCCTATCTCCTTGAGGAGGACCGGTGGATCGGCCACGTTCTCGATGACGAAGGACACCGGGATGATGATGCTGGCCCCTGCCATGTCGGTGAAGGTCATGGGAACGAGGCACTCACCGAACCAGTTGGGGCTCCCGGACACATTCGCCAGCAAGGTATCGGGGTCGACATCGAACGAGAGGCCCTCGGGCAGGTCGAACGTCGCTGACAGGGCATCGCCCTCATCCACGTCCATGACAAGCTGGTTCAGATTGATATTGCGGACAGTATCCTCTGGTATCTCGAATGTGACCGGAGGGTCCGTTACCATGGATATAGGGGCATCGTTCACCGGCGTGAACGTGATGTTCCAAGTTGTGCTCGTTTGGAGGTACCTCTCGTTTATCGACATGACCTTGACCACAACTCTACCATTGAAGTCCTTGGCGGCCTGGAAGCCCAGCATGTTATCGTTGATGATCAATTGCTCCAACTTCCCCCGTATCACAGTTGCTTTGTATCGGAGCGTCCCGGCCACATCGGTGGTTTCGAAGTACTGGTCCAGGTCCAGGTGGTCGATCAGACTGGTGTCCTCTTCGACGATGGTGTCGGGGATCGGCTTATTGTCTGGCCGAGGGGGATGACCGTAAATGTCGTTCCAGATACGAAGCTCGTAGTTCGCCGTAGCATCCGAATCAGTGATGTACACGAAGGCCCGACCTGAATCGGGATCGAAGCCAATCCCGGTGGCCGTAGCCGCGAGCACTGAAAAGTAGTACATGCCAGCTCCCAGTCCGAAATCGCTCAGCTTCAGCGTTACATCGACCAGATGAGTTATCTCGTCCTCTCGGGAGGTGAGGTTGAAGATAACGTTCCAATCGCCCTTCAGAAATACGTACGTCTCGCTCTCAAAGTCGTACTTGAAGAAGGAGAGGTTGAACATATCCCACGCCTGGTAGGAGTCGAACTGGATACGGATCCGGTCTCGGGCCTCGATCTTGTACCAGTCGTAGTGGTCGAAGGCCTGGTGGATGTGGCCCTCGTAGACCCCTGACCGGACCTTCGTCGCTGTCTCGGGAAGGTTATCGTCGTCTGACAGGGCTCGGTCATAGACCTCGCTCCTGAGGTCGTAGTAACCCGAGTTGTTGAAGGCATTGACCTCCAGGTAGTAGGTGCCGTTGTAGAGGGCGGCGGCCCGGACGTGCTCGGTGTTCTTGTTGGGGTCGCGGTTGATGTCCTGGAAGTTGGCGTGGTCGTTGCGGAAGGATGAGTCGAGCAGGTCCACCTGGCGGCTGCCGGGCAGGAGCCCGAAGAGGTACAGGTCGAAGTCTGGCAGGTCCTCGGTGTCGGCCCGCTCGGTCATGTTGAAGTACATCACGTCGTTCCACAGTCCCGGCTTCACGGGGTCTGGCTGGTTGGCCTGCATGTCGAAGCTGTACCAGTCGGTGTCGTGGCGCTTCTTGTCGAAGTAGGTGTTCTGGATGCCTTCCGACGGGAACTCGGGCACGGGGTCGACGTGGACCTCGAGGCGTATCGAGCATGGAAGGTTGGCGTCGTGGTTCATCCCACGGAGCTTGATGAAGTACCAGCCCTCGTAGGTGGCGAGGATCGAGAACGGCTCCACGGGCTCGTTGGGTGCCGCCGACCAGTCCCAGGCGAGGGACCTGGGGTATCCCCCGATGTCGTCGGGGAACAACCACACGTCCACGTTCCGCTCCTCCGGGTCGGTGGTCTCGAAGTTGAGTATCTCGAAGGAGCCGTTGATCTCGTTCCCCTTCGGGGCCTGTACCTTGTACCAGAGGGTGTCGCGGGTGGCGAGGTCCATCTCCTCCTCCACCACCTGGTCATCGGTGATGATGCTCGCCGACCCCACGTCCAGCTCCAGCAAGTAGTCCCAGGTGAAGTTGTTGGGGGTCCAGGACCAATCGATGGATATGTTCAAGAGGTAGGTATGGGTGCCAGGGACCGGAGCGCATATGTTGACCACGTAGTCCCTGACGTAGAAGTAGTTGTACGCTCCGTCCAGTGGATAGGGTGCGTCGGTGGTGTGGTAGATGTAGCACTCGAGCATCGTCGACGCGGTGCCCGTCGAGGGAGGTGATGGCGGCGTGGTGGCCGTGGGTCTGACCCATTCGGACGTACCGTCGTGCCCCTTGACGTACACATGGACGTTTATCACCTGCTGGTGGGCCGCCGTCACGGAGAAGTAGTCGGCCCGGTCGCCGACCCTGTCCAGGTGACCGTTGTACGCGTCACCGGGCTCGAGAGGCCTTGCGTCGCCGAAGGAATGGGTCTCGTCCCCGTCCTCGTCAATGGGAATGCCCTCTGTCCCATCGAGGCCCGATAGGTGGTCCGGGCTCGGCCAGGCGCTGGCTACCGGCAGGGCGGCCACCGCGACGAGCGATAACATGACAAGGCACACGAGAGCAGGGTTGCGATCGGCTTTCATCTCACCTCTCCTGGCCCGATGTAGAGCCGAGGCTGGAGCTATGGGTCATATGCTCACTAGGCGGGGTCCCATTCCCGCCTGCCCAGCAATCGGGCTTGGCTCCACAGTGTGTCTAATTAGTTTATATACATTTTCCGACAGAATTCGAATTATTGACCGGAAAGTGAACGTATAATAAAATAAAAAAAATTTTTATATTAGAGCAGAATTTGAAACGTCGTACCCCCCGAACGTCCCTCCCTCACCCCCACCAGGGCCCGGCCTGGAGGGGATGGGTTGGGGCCCTTTGCGTGCCCCTAGGTCCTGCGACGCATGGTCACGGCCAAGGCGAGGGCGCCGATCATCGCACCGAACATGGCGAATACGCCGAAGCCGGGTATGGTCGGTGGGAACTCGTGAGCCTTGACCTCGACCTGGATCAGATCGCTGCTCTTCAGGGAGTCGCCATCGCTCACGTAACACTTGAAGCGATAATCGCCTGGTAGCAGGGGCTTGTCCATGGTGAAATCGCGGCCGAGTCCGATGGGCTGCTCGCGACCATTGTCGTCCAGCTGGAACCACTCGAAGGTGAGGGAGTCATCGTCCGGGTCGTTGCCGTCGGCGCGGAGCCGGATCTTCGTTCCCTCCTCGACGGTCTCGTCCTTGGAGATGAGGTACACCGAGGGCTCTCGGTTCTTGTCCTTGATCTTGAGGATCCATTCGGGGGCGCGGTTGGCCGGCTCGCCCAGATTGTCCTTGACCTCGCATCGGATGACGTAGACACCAGCATCGTCGTAACCGGGCTCCTTGGGGAACTCGAAGGTCTCGCCGGTGACGTCCACCTGCTCCACGTCGTCGACGAACCAGCGCCACCTGAAGCTGTTGGAGTCCACGTCGTAGATGAGCCTCTGAGGCACCTCGAAGATCTGGGACTCGGTCTCATCGATCGTCGGCTGGGGATCGTCAGGCATCCAGATGTCCACCAGGGGCGGGTCGTTGACGTTCGCCACCTCCAGGATGGCCGTCTGCGTGGCCTCCTCGGGAGACATCTCCGGGTCAAGGATGTCCCTGTCGTACGCCTTGAAGGTCACCTGGACGTACCCGTTGAAGTTGGGGTCATCGGGATAGATGTCGTACCAGGAGTTCAAGGGGTTCGAGTCCGCGTTGTCGAAGGCGATGGCCTCAGCGGGCTCCCATGACACGTAGTAGTAGAGCTCGTCGCCGTCGATGTCGAAGAAGTACGGGCCCACGTCGATGTGGGAGTTGGTACCCTCGTCCATCTGCAGGCGCGGGATCTTGCTAATGGCCTCGGGGGCATCGTTCATCGGGGTGACGATGATGGTCAGCGGGAAGGACACGCGATAGTTGTACGAGTCCGTGGCCGAGAACGTGATGCGCTGCTCGCCGTTGTAGTTCTCGATCCCCCACAAGGTCACCAGGCCCGAGGTCTGGTGGATGTCGATATTGACCTTCTCGTTCTTGTCGGAGCTGAAGATGAGGAACTTGTCCTCTATGTCCACGTCCATGAAGATGTCGTACAGGTTGAGGGCGGTGGTGTTCACCTGGTCCTCCTCGATCCTGATGGTGCTGGGGGCGCCGTCGATGATCTTGGGGGGGTCCGCCACCGAGCGCACGGTGATGGTTATCTTGGTCGAGTTCTTCATGTCAGGCCTGCCGTCGTGGGCCCAGACGGATATCTCGTCGGTCCCGTACCAGTTGGTGTCGGGCCTGATGGTGAGTATGCCCGTGGACTGGCTGAGAGGCATGGTGAAGTTCTCCTTGCCGCCCAGGGTGCCAAAGCTGAGCTCGTCACCCTCGGGGTCCCAGAAGATGGTGGTGAGGTCTATGGTGAACTGACCGTCCTCGTCCATCCTGATCTCCCCCGGCGGGTCGACGATCCACACCTGGCGATTGGGGATGAGGATGTCGATGACGTACTTGCAGTTGTTGACCAGCCTGCCGTTGGTATAGTCCGTCTCACCGCTGCCCGAGTAGCTGTATTGGGCCGAGAACCTCAGATAGTAGAGGCCGGTGTAGGGCGCCCTTCCCTGGAAGACGGAGCAGGACGAGATGGGGGCGCCGGTGGAGCCCTGGTTGTAGGCACCGGTCAGGATGGTGCCGTTCTGGGTGTAGAGGGTCAGGTTGTAGAAGTCCCAGTAGGTGGTGAGTTGGGCGTCGGTCACGGTGGCCTTGGCAGAGAACTGCTCGCCCTTGTTCAGGTAGAACTTGTACCACTCGTGGGTGTCGTAGGCCTGGTTGATCTTGCCATGGACCTCCTGGCGGATGTCAATGAACTCGGCATCGGACCTCACGACGTTGCCATCGGCCCTGTACGTGCTGGACAGGATGGTCGCCTTGATCGTGAAGAAGACCCCGAACGCCGGGTCGGAGTAGAGGGTGGTGGTGAAGGCCCGGACGTAGTACCATCCTGTGTACGACGCGGCGAAGCGGCACGACTCGCTGTGGTCCATGTTCCGCGACCAGGAGTAGTTGAGCACGCCAAGGGCGTAGTCGTCCCTGCGGTCGAACACGGTGAGGTGGGTGTTGGTGTCGCCGGCCCAGGTCAGCTCGGCATCGGCCAGCTCCACCGAGGAGTTGCCGCCCTCCAGCCAGATGCGGTACCACATCGAGCTGTCGATCCGGCCCATGAGTGGAATACCGCCACCGTTCCCGCCGGGGTTCCCGCTGGCGAGGATGGGCGGGGTGAAGACGCGCACGTTCATCTGGTACTGGGCGGTGTCGCCGTCGAAGATCCAGACGCGGATGAAGTACGAACCGTTGTGGAACACGAACATGTCGATCTCCTGGGCGTTCACGTCGGTGTTCCAGCTGTATGCGACCAGATCGGTCCAGCCGTCAGGACCGTAGACCCGGATACCGGCAGCGCCGGAACTGGGATCGAATATCATACCGAGCTTGAGGAACTGTCCCTCGGTCAGGAAGACCCGGAACCAGTCATCGTCCTCGGGATTACCTCCACCGGCAGCCGCAACGGTATGGGTTTCCACATTCCCATCATAGACGTCCGTCGCATCCTCAGGATCCTCGTTCCCTACATCGGCTGACACGGATGCCGCGAGCAGCACGGTGAGGGCTAAGAGCGCTAGGAGCAATAGAGCAATTTTCGATAGGTTCATTTATACCTCTCCTGTGACCCATGGGGCGTCGTGAGTAAGACCCAGTGGTTATATTACGTTTGCCATCACCCACGATGGACCTGGGACCTTCTCCAGAAACCATAGAGCAAGGGTTACATAAACCTTACCATTTTAGGACGTACCCGCCATCACTTCGGAAAGGGTCTCCTGCGGGCTGTCAAGAGGGAGAGCACGAGGAGGGCCATGACCACGGTCACGATGCCGAATCCAGGCTCCTCCTCGGCCTTGTTCACCTTGATGGTGACCGTCTCCTCCACGCTCTCGCCACCTGAGTCGGTGACGACGACGGAGATGATATGGTCGCCAGGCTTGAGATTGCGGATGGAGAAGGTCCTCCCCTGCCCCAGCCGGGTGTCCCCCTCGTACCACTCGACGACGAGACCGGCCAGGTCCTCGGCGTCAGGGTCGGCGGGGGTGGCCTGGAACTCGACCCACTTGCCCTCCTTGAAGGCGTCCCCCTCACCGGGTGCGTCGATGGTCACCCGCGGGACGCGGTTGGTCTTGGTGACGGTCACGATCCAGTCCAGGGGGTTGACGGACGACATCAGGTCCTCATCGAAGATGACCACAGAGACCAGGTACTCCCCCTCGCTCTCGAAGTCGGTCTCCATGGCGAACACGGAGGACGTGGTGTTCTGGACCTCGCGGGCGAAGATGTCGTCAGGCCCCTTGACCCTGAAGGAGAAATGGATCTGGGCATCCTCGCCGTCCGGGTCCCGGACGTTGTCGACCGAGAAGGAGAAGGTCTCGCCCTCGCCGAACTCGGGGTTGGTCCTCGGGGTCCAGTC
>JAUVEQ010000108.1 GCA_030594725.1 Methanobacteriota archaeon | reverse complement strand
CTTCACGGGCCGGGAGGGTCAGATGGTGGCGGCCCCGGATGTGACGGTGTTGGACGACCCCACCATCCCGGGGGGGTTGGGCAGCGGTCGGTCGGACGACGAGGGGGTCTCGTCCCGACCCAATATCCTCATAGACGGTGGCGAGCTCCAGGGATTCCTATACGACAGCTTCACCGCCAACCAGTACGGGCTCCAGAGCACCGGCAACGCCGTCAGGGGCGGTGGCTCGGGCTGGAAGACCCAACCCGAGGCTGGCGTGTCCAACGTGGTGGTACAGGTGCCCTCGAGGGGCAGTCTGGACGACCTGGTCGCCGAGGTCGACAGGGGCCTGCTGATCCACGATGTCATGGGGGCCCATACCGCCAACAGGTCGACCCTGGACTTCTCCATCAACACCACCATGCCCTTCGAGGTCCGCAAGGGGGAGATCGTTGGGGTCCGTGACCCCGTCATGCTCGGTGGTAACCTCGGTGACACGCTCCAGAATGTCCTCGGCGCGGGTGGGAGACCCCGGCAGTGTCCGATCGGCGCCAACGTTGTCCTGCCCTGGATCGCGATGGACGGGGTGACGGTGACGATATGACCGTGCAGGTGAGCGTTCTCAAGGACGGGACGATCGAGCGGGACCCCGACGGGACGATCCTCGACGCCAGCTCCTCCGTGACCCTGGTCCAGGCCGGTGGGACGAACATCATCGTGGACACCGGGATGCCCCATGACGCCGAGGAGATCCTCGAGGCGCTGCATCGCCACGGCCTGGACAGCGAGGACATCGACATCGTCGTGAACACCCATTGCCATCACGACCACACGGGGTGCAACCGCCTCTTCGGTGTGGCCGAGGTGATCGTGCACACGAAGGAGGGGGCTCCCAGGTGCATCTCGGGCAGGTCACGGAGGATCGAGTGGGACACCGAGCTGGTGCCTGGCGTCCAGATCATCCTCACCCCGGGCCACACGAGGGGCAGCATCTCCGTGGCGGCCGACACTCCCGAGGGGACCTGGGTCATGGCAGGGGACGCCCTGCCCACCCTGGACAACTACGTTGGGTGGGTGCCTCCAGGGATAAACTACGATGAGATGGTGGCCATGGTCAGCATGAAGAGGATCATCGACCTTGCCTGGATGATCGTGCCGGGCCATGGACCGGCCTTCGACAAGGAGAACGATGTCCCAGCCACAGTCAAGGACCTGTTCCACTGAACAGGAGTGACCTCGCCGGCCGATCGGCCGGTGGGAATGTGGTGGTCAGCCCCAGAGTCCCTTCGCCACGCGGATGCGCTCGGCGTCGACCACCTTGAGACGGCCCACGGCATCCGCGAGCTCCACGATCTCTATGGTGCCGCTGCGTGCCGCTGGCATCTTGCCGAACTCGCCCCTGTCCACAAGCTCGGCGGCGTACCAACCGAACTGGGTGGCCAGCACGCGGTCGAGGGCGCTGGGAGGCCCACCCCGCTGTAGGTGACCAAGGACGACCGTCCTTGATTCGACACCGGTCCGCTCCTCGATGATCTTCGCCAACCGTTTTCCGATCCCGCCCAGCTTCACGTGGCCGAAGGGGTCAAGGCCGTTATCCTGGAGGACCATGTCCTCACCCTCCTCGAGCGGGGCTCCCTCGGACACGGCTATGATGGAGTAACCCCTGCCATCGGCGCCCGCCCTGGCCTTCACGACCTCGAGGAGGCGGTCCATGTCGATGGGTTCCTCGGGCAGGAGTATCGCGTGGGCACCACCAGCAATGCCAGAGTACCACGTCATCCAGCCAGCGTGGCGTCCCATGATCTCCACGACCAGACATCTGTGGTGGGACCTTGCCGTGGTGTGGAGACGGTCGATGGCCTGGGTGGCGATGTTTATCGAGGTGTCGAAACCGATCGTGAAGTCGGTCGCGTCCAGGTCGTTGTCCACCGTCTTGGGGCAGCCCACCGCGGGAACGCCCAGCTCCGACAGCTTGTGCAGAACGCCCAGCGTGTCCTCTCCCCCGATGCCCACCAGGGCGTTGACGTCCAGCCGCTCGAGGCTGTCGCGCACCATCTCGGGACCGTTGTCTATCTTGAACACGTTCGTCCTGGAAGTGCCGAGCATGGTGCCACCGACGTCGTGGATGCCATCGATCTCCGCATGGCCGAGGGGGGTCGTGTCCCCCTCCAGCACGCCCTTCCATCCATCCCTGAAGCCCACGACCTCGTGACCCAGCTGGTTCGCCCTGAGCACGAGTCCTCTGATCGCGTGATTGAGCCCGGGGCAGTCGCCCCCTCCAGTGAGAACTCCTATCCTCATAGGAACACCAGGTCCGCAAACGGCGAGGCCCAAGATAAGGTTGCCGGACGAGGGGTGCGGGAATGCGGGAGTGGGGGGGTGCATGGGTGTGGGGGTGTGGGGATGTGGGGTCTGGAGGACATGGAAGGGGAAATCGTCATATACACGCTGGCGCGTTGATGGGCCGTAGATGGTGGAGTCGGTGAGCAGAGAGCAACTGGATGGCGACGCAACTGAAGAGGTATGGGAGCCTGACGACCTCATGGAGATGGTGAGCCATGACCTCATCAACCAGCAACAGGCCGCCATGGGATTCCTAGAACTTCTGGAGGGATCCAAGGGGCTGTCCGAGGGAGAGCGGGTGCTGGTGACCCGGACCGTCGAGGCCCTGGAACACACCGCCAGGTTGATCCTCCAGGTCAGGGCATCCCTGGTCCAGCGTGAGTGGGGGGAGTACCGACCTGCCCGGGTCTCCCTCGACCGGGCGATCGCAGCCTCCTGCCGGACCGTCCAGGGAGCCTTCGCGAGGGACCGTCTCGACATCGAGCTCAAGGGACTAGGTGGGAGCACCGAGGTGATGGCCGACGGAATGCTCAGCGAGATGTTGACCCAGTTGATATTGATGATCGCGGAGCCCGCGCCACCCAATCGCCCCTGCAAGCTGATGGTGAGTGTCGAACCCAAGGGGGAGTTCACCACCGTCCGGTTCATTAGCGAGGGGTTCGCCCTGAACCCGATGGTCACCGATGCCCTCATCGGGGGCCGGGACCCGCATGGACGGACCCGTGACGCCGTCACCATCTCCCTTGTCCGCCGGATGCTGATGCGATATGGAGGCAGGGCGCTCATGGAACCGGTACCTCCAGGAGGGGTGGGGGCCCACCTGGTGATCGAACTGCCGAGGGGGAGTGATACCGATGCTGTCGATCATGATAGTTGATGACGAGGAGGTCCTTCATGTCCTCTACGGTAAGCTCCTCAAGCACAAGGGACACACAGTGGTGGCCTCGGCCTTCAACGGCGATGAGGCCGCGGGCATATACCGGGGGCTCGAGCCCTCGCCGGACCTGGTGCTGATGGACCACAGGATGCCCATCAAGAACGGCCTCGAGGCCATGGAGGAGATCCTCTCGATCGACGCCGGGGCGAAGATCGTGTTCCTGACCGCCGACGCCGGCGTCGCCGAGAAGGCCATGGACATGGGAGCCTCGGACGTGCTCCTCAAGCCCTTTCGGATGGACCTGCTCCTGAGGACCGTGGAGGACGCGGCCCACAAGGTTGGGGACCGACCAGCCCCAACCTAAACCTTTTTGACTACCTTTCCCATGGGGACAGGTCGAGCCCCGGACAGGGCAGGTCCAGAGGTGAGCTGTATAGGTGCCGACGAGGAACCCTTCGACCCCAGCACCGAGGATGAGGGCGTCGCAAGGACCCAGACATACGCCGCGATCATCATCGTCGTGCTCGTCGTGGCCACGGTGGCCGTGGCCCTCACGGTCGAGAGGCCCGAGACGGAGGTCAAACGTTCCGATTGGGCGTACGACATGACCCAGCTGGACTCCGCATGGGAGGCCGGGATGCGCGGTCAGGGCGTCCGTGTGGGCATCGTCGACACCGGCATCGATGCCGACCATCCCGTCCTCAAGGACGCCTCGGTCGTTGCATGGTTGGACCTGGTCAACGATCGCCAGGAACCGTACGATGACGTTGGTCATGGTACGGCCATGGCCTCAATAATCGCCGGTCATTCTCCCCTCCGGGGGGGAGCGGTGGATGTCGAGCTCATCATCGTAAAGGTGCTGGACAAGGAACAGGGCTTCTCGGATACCATCGTCGCCGACGGCATCGACTTCTGCATGGACCCAGATGGTGACGGGGATTACTCGGACGGGGCGGACATCATCTCCCTCTCGCTGGGCGGCGAGTACGACAACATCGACATCCTCCTCGGCACCAAGACCGAGGCTGCCATCGCCCAGGCGATATCCCACGGCATCGTGTGCGTCGCCGCTGCAGGGAACGATGGCTCGGCCGACGACGTGTCCATGCCCAGCCGCATACCGGAGGTCATCTCGGTGGGGGCCCTGGACAGGCGGGGGCAGATGGCGCCCTTCTCTTCCCCCGGGAACGCCTCAGAGCCCCGTCTGGACCCGAACAAGAAGCTCGAGGTCGTGGCCCCGGGAGTGGACATCGTGACCGCCTACAAGGACGGCCTCCATGCCAAGGGTTCTGGCACGTCCCACGCCACGGCCTTCACCACCGCCGTCCTGGCCGTGGCCCTCGCGGCCGCGCCGGACCTCAAGCACGACGGTGCCGAGGGCGGCAACGTGACCTCCGTGGAGCGTGTGAAGACCGCCCTGATGGAGACCGCCAGGCCCCTGGAGGGCCAGATGTCCCCCCACGACCCGAAGTCCGGTTACGGGCTTATCCAGGCGGTGGACCTGGTCGTGGCCCTCAAGGCGTGAGGGTGATACTCGCTGTGGATATTATCTTGAGGATGCCAAGGAGGAGGGATACGAGATGGCTGTAGTGACTGATAGCATCGACATGAGGACCGGTGGCGAGGTGCAGATGGTGGATGTGACGTCCCAGGTCCAGGCCGCGGTCTCGCGTTCGGGCCTGACTTCGGGGATCATCTGCGTCTTCAACCCTGGCTCCACTGGAGCATTGACGACGATCGAGTACGAGCCAGGCCTCGAGAGGGACATGCCAGAGGCCCTGGAACGGCTCTTCCCGAAGGGGATCAGGTACCATCACGACGACACCTGGCATGATGGCAACGGCCACAGCCATGTGAGGGCATCGATGATAGGACCCAGCCTGGCGGTGCCGTTCAGCGGAGGCAGGCTGACCCTGGGAACCTGGCAGCAGATAGTCTTCCTCGAGCTGGACAACAAGGCCCACCAACGGTCCCTGGTCCTGCAGATGGTGGGAGAGTAGGCCCCCGTCGATGTCCCCATCTGGATGATTTCCAACGCTTCACGGTATCAGCGTCAGATACCAGAACCAGAAACCTTATCCCCTGAAGCGTTTATCGAAGAGGTGATGGGAGCTCTAGTGAGGTCCGCGGCCTTCCTGGCACTGCTCGTGTTCACGGTGATGATCATAGCGATCGCCCTGTCTGGCGAGGAGGTCGAGGCGCAGCTTGCCGAGATCAAGGTGACCATCCTGGAGGCGGACAGGGACCAGAAGGCCCATCCCACGGACGTTGAGAACGATCTGCTGACCTTCCGCGGGGATGTCGCCCTGGACCGGACCTTCTGGCCCCCCGGTTCCACCGTGGTAATTGAGTTGGAGCTGGAGATGAGTGGTGTCTCCCCTGTATGGGAGGTGTTCTTCGACCCTGAGTTCCTCACCTTCACCGCATCCGCGGTGCAGAACTTCACAGCCACCGTCGTGGTGCCCGTGCAGCAACCCGCGGGGGCGTTCCACAATCTGATCTTCAACGCGACCACCACCGACCTCTTTCTACCCATCATCGAGCCGGGCTCTGCCCAGGTCATCATCGCCCAGTACTACAAGATCGGAAGGCAGTACTCCACCCTCCCCCTGCGCGTCACCCAGGGTGACCTCATCGATTTCAACATCACCCTGGCGAACCGGGGCAACGGTCCGGACACCTTCCTCCTGGAGGTGTCCAACGAGGCGGAGCTGCTCAATGCAGGCCTCACCGTCATCTACGAGCGTTCCAAGCACATCGATGCCGGTGAAGAGGACGAGGTCGAACTCCAGCTCCAGGCCGCGGACGACGCCCTCGTCAGCGATTTCTCCCTGAACCTGACGATAAGGTCCGAGGGTTCGGCCACGGACCCCGATGTCGAGGACACGGTCACAAGCGGGGCAGAGTGGAACGTGGTGGTCGAGGCAGGCCTCGCGACGACACTGACCGACAACCTGTACATCATCGTGCCTGGTGTCATCATCGTGGTCGTCATCGGTCTCTTCCTCATCATGCGCCGCCGGAAGCGGGACCGGAAGGAGTTCGAGGAGGAGGCCACCGAGAAACCCGCGGAATACGGTGGGAAGAAGAAGAAAAAGAAGGGGAAGAATGAAGAGGACACCGACGGGGACGACTGACGTCGCCCCCCTGGCCTGCTTTACCTGGCGTGGCGAAAGTTTTCTATATGGAGCTCTCCTTACCCACGAATCGAGCTTCCGATCCCCGCTTAGCTCAGACTGGCTAGAGCGGCTGACTGTAGTGGGTCATCCGGGACCGTGTGTCCCGATCAGCCGCAGTAATCAGCAGGCCCCCGGTTCAAATCCGGGAGCGGGGACCATCCCCTTCTCAAATCCCTAGGTCACAGAGCTCGTCCAGGGACACCAACCGTTGCTCCCCCGAATCCAGGTCCTTCACGGCGACCTTGCCCTTGGCGACCTCGTCGGAGCCGATTATGATCGCCCATCGGAACAGACGGGCGTCGGCGCCCTTGAGGGCCTTGCCCGTACCACGGCGCATGACCTCAAGCTCGGTCCGGATGCCGGACGAGCGGAGGGCCTCTGCCGCCGCCACGGCCAGGTGCATGACCTCGCCATCCCTGTCCATGGGCACCACCAGGGCACCCTCACGGACAGGCCCATCCTGGGACGACATCGAGACCGCTATGTCGACACGGTCCAGCCCGATGGCAAAGCCAGTGGCGGGCACGTTGTCCAGGCCGAACAGCTGACCCAGCTCGTAGGCACCGCCTCCGCATACCTGCTTCTCGGCACCAAGGCCCTGCCAGTCCACCTCGAACACGACCCCCATGTAGTAATCGAGGCCCCGGGCTATCCCCAGGTCCACCTCGTACCCGATGCCCTCGTACGCGTCCAGCTGCTCCAGGGCCGCCTTCAGCCGCTCGAGGGCCTCGGTCACCTCGGGGAACCGGGCCAGGGACGCGATGGCTCCCTCCACCACTGCAATGTCGCCTGTGGTGGACACGTAATCCTCGATCAGCTCGATGGAGGAGTACTCCACCTTGTCCATGAGCAGGCCTCGCAGGCCTTCGATGTCCCCCTTGTCGATGAGGGGGAAGGCCTTCGCCGCCATCTCTGCGGGCACGCCCAGGGAACCGAGCAGGGCCCGGAGGGCGCCGACATGGCCGACCCTCACCTCCAGGTCCTCCATTCCTGCGGCCTCGATGGACCGCACCGCAAGGGCGATGATCTCCGCATCACCCTCCGGCTGGGGGGTGCCGATCAGCTCTGCACCGAACTGGAAGAACTCACGGTACCTGCCCTTCTGGGGACGCTCGTACCGGAAGTACGGCCCCATGTAGAAGACCCTTACCGGTTTGGGCGCATGGGTGAGAGAGGTGGAGTACAGGCGCATGACGGCGGCCGTCAGCTCGGGGCGGAGCGAGAGCGATCTGCCTCCCTTGTCCTCGAACACGTAGATCTCCTCCACGATGGCCTCGCCCGACTTGGCCACGAATAGGTCGGTCTGCTCGAAGGTCGGGGTCTGGACCTCGCCGTATCCGAACTCCAGGGCGGTCCTCCTCATGGCCCTCTCGGTCTCTCGGCGCCTTGCCATCTCCGCGGGCAGGAAGTCACGCGTGCCCCGGGGTCGTTCCATCATCGGCCCTCCCAAGCGGGTCGCGTTAAATAAACATTTGCGGTTCACACCCGACCTTTCAGGGGAAACGCTATTCAAATGGACGCGTCTAGTCGGGACCATGGGAGATGTCAGCATCGACCGGACGCTCACGTGGATCTTCCTCATCGGCATGGCGATCTTCCTGGCCGCCCTGGTGACGATGCTATTGCTTGAAATCGATGGATACACCATGCTCTGGCTCTCCGTGGTCACCGGGAGCGTGATCGGGATGACCGCGGGTATGATGATACTCATTCGGGCGATGGACGGGGAGACGTCCAACGGGACCTCCCATTGAACCGGCCTGGGCCCCTACACCAGGTCCAGGAGCATCCTGTGGACCCGGAGGTCGTCGGTCAGCTCGGGATGGAAGCTGGCGGCCAATAGGTTCTTCTGCCGCACCATGACGACCTTGTCGCCCAGACGGGCCAGGGGTTTGCAGTCCCCCCAGGTCTGCACGACGGCGGGCGCCCGTATGAACACCGCGTGGAACGGGTCGCCCTCCATCCCCTCGATCTCCAGGTCGGACTCGAAGGATTCCCGCTGGCGGCCGAAGGCGTTCCTGTCGACCCGGGCAGAGAGAAGACCCAGAAGCTGGGTGTCCGTTCTCTCCACCTCGCGATCCCCCTGCTGGCAC
>JAUVEQ010000080.1 GCA_030594725.1 Methanobacteriota archaeon | reverse complement strand
ATCCAGGTGGTTTCACCGCCATAGGGATACTGTTCGTCGCCATCGCCATCCTGGCCCTGTTGTTCACCATCGTGATGGCACGGTACGACACCTGGGTCCAAGGCGCCGCCGAGGAGAGCATGGGCGAAAACCAGAAGATGTTGTTCTATGCGGGCCTGGTGGTGTTCGCGGGATGCATCATGGTCGCGGTCGCGGACCTGCTCAGGACCCCCAAGGGCGCCCGTGGCACCGATTGAGACGGTCGGACCAACGGTCCCGACCCAACTCCCGACCCAAGTACCGAACCCGATCAATGAACCGCTGCATCCGAGCCCTGGCCTCAGACATCGGTGACGTACATGCCTGATTGACCCTGGGCGATGATCGCTCCCCGGGCGATGGTCCGAAGTCGGCCAGCCACCTCCTCAAGGTGACCACCCCTGCTCTGCCAAAGCTTGCGCTTCCTCGTGAGACTGAGGTCGTCGTAGTGGCCCTTGGCCGCGGCAAGGGGACGCAGGCCCGGCAGGTCCATCCTGTACCTGGGGATCAGTTCGAAGTGCATATGGGACCCCTGCTCGAGACCGGTCATCACCATAACGTCGATGATCCGGTCGTCCAGCTTCGAGATGATGTCCGCTGCCAGCATCAGGTCCCGGGTCATGACGTCCCGGACCTGGGCAAGCCTCTGGTCCGTGTGGGACCACTCGGACAGTTCCAACAGGTCCGTCACGTGCTCCTTGCAGATCAGCTTGCAGTGGCCCTCTGCCAGGGGGTTCCTGTCGACCACGAGGAGCCAGGATGCATCCTCCATGACGCCACGATGGCAGGGGATCGGGTCCACCTTGCTGCCTTCGCTCTCCCGGTCCTCGAGATATGTCTGCAAGGAGATCATCCATCCTGGCCGGGAGGAGGTGTTGGCGTCGGCACCGCAGAAACCGCAGACATCCTTCGATCCAACGCGTTTCCTGCTACTCGCCGGGGCAGGCGTGGTCGTTGCCGTCCCTTGGGCCTTCACCATCACGGGTCCACCGGTCCAACCCTCCGGTTCCGCGCTCAGGAAGGCCGATGCCCCCTCGGGCTCGGAATTCCTCCTCATCGCCATGACCTGGATCACCTCGGACGCACGCAGCCCCAATGGTGTCAGCATGTATCCGCGCCGGGGAAGAGAGGTCACCAGCCCCCGGACCTTCATGGTGTTCAACCTGCCGTGTATCGCCGTCACCGAGGTGGTGAGGGTCTCAGACAGCTCTGTGGATGAGACGTAATCGTCTGGGGATATGGCCAATATCAGGTCCTTGCGATAGGGCTTCGCCTCGAGCCATTCCAGCAGGTCAGCGGGGATGGGCTCGGCCCGTCTCTTGGGCTCGATTAAAGTATGATGGTCGGGTTCCACCGGCATGGGCGGGGTCCCGGTTCCGTCGGGCGGTGAGAACACGGCCGTGGGCTCGTCCCCGTCATCCGGGGTCCCATCGGTCTTTGGCATGAGGCCCAAGGCCTCGAAGCCCACCTCGGTGAGGCGATAACCCCTGCGACGGTGGGACTCCACAAGCCCCCTGTCGCGAAGGGCGGCCACCCTCCTCTGCACCGAGACCACGCTCAGGCCGAGGACCTCGCCGATCTCCGCGGCGTTGTGCCATCGCCCGTCCTCGAGTGGCGCCAACAGGTCCGACCTGCCCTTCTTCCCCTTCAGCCAATCGGCGGCGCTGGTCCCTGCCCCGTCGGTGTCATCGTCCACCAATCCAGCCAGGGCACCCTGGCCCTCGGAGGTGATGCGATAACCGTGGTGCCTGTGAGAGGTGACGAGGCCACGCTTTCGAAGGTCACCCATGCGACGACGGGTCGTGGGACTGTCCGCACCGATCTCCTCGGATAGGTCATCGGCGTTCCTCCAGATACCGTTCGAGAGCAATCCGAGATGCTCCTTCCTCCAGGGGCGCTTCTCCAACCAGATCATCAGGTCCCGGGGGACCGCCTTGGGTGGTACCGGTGATGGGGCCAGCTCCACGGTCGGGTCCTCGGCCGGGGTGGGCTCGACGCCGTCATCATCCTCGGGTTCACCGGACTTTGGACCCAGGTACCTGAACCTGACCCGGAATCCCTGGTCCAGGTCGGGGTCCGCCTCCGGGTAATCCTTGGCAAGCCAGGCCTTGAGCTCCGCCACGTCCTTGGCCCCAGCCGCCTGGGCCTCCCAGGGGGTGAGCCTGGAGAGGTCGACCTTCTCGACCGCGGTCACTCGGACCGTCCCGAGTCCCTTGATCACGTACACACGGCCTGCCACCACCCGTGGCCTTTTCCAGATGCCGAACTGCATCGTGACACTACCGTCGCGAACACCGGGTATTATCTCTGAAGGGAAACGAAGACTCATCAAACCAACAGAATCATGAATCTAGTGACCCTATTTATATATTGGCTCCGGATGCAACAGAATCATAGGTTGTAACCGCTCTCTGATGGCAATAAATTTAGGCATGCCTAAAAATAAAACAAGGACAAACCACATCAACGCAGGTCCTTATCGGCCAACCGGACCATCGGCGTCCCCCGAGGGGTCCTCATGCGGGTCCTTGGCGCCACGTCTCCGGCCGATGACGAGGACCAGCACCAAGAGAACGGCGGCGAGACCGAGTATCAGGACGTAGTTCTCCAAGATCATGTCCATTGCGGAGGAACGGACGGGCTCGGAGGGCCTTGATTCGTGGTCGAAGAGCAAGATGATGTCCTCCGGCCCCTTGGCCGAAAGACCACCGGGAACCATAACGTCATCGCCGGTCCATAGGGCGGCCCTGGTGTCCATGGCATCGGGAAGGTGGTCCTTGTGGGGGATGCAGGTGTCGCTCTCGGGGTAGTACACGACGATCTCCTTGAGGTAATCCACGGGAACGCATTCCAGGGGACCGCACTCCAGGGCGATGGTCCCACCTACCACGTAGGCCCGCTGCCCGTCCCAGGCCGCGGCCGCCCCGATCCTTCCCTGGGGCAACCGTGCCTCCATCACCTCGACCCCCCTACCGGGTTCGAACCAGAGCACCCTGTCCGAGAGGACCGAGACGTTCCATCGCCCGGCGAAGATGTAGGCCCCGTCCCCGGTCCAGACCGCGCTGCTCCCCGCACCCGGGATGGGGAGGGCGTCCGAGAGGACCTCGGTCTCGTTGCTCGCCGGATCGTACCTGATGATGTCATGCTGTCCCGTCTCCGTGGACAGGCAGTTCCCGAGGACGTAGATGTCCTCCCCGGACCAGACGGCGGGGACGCCCTTGGTCCCCCAGGGCATGACCCCCTCCAGGAGCTCGACCCCCTGGCCAGGTGTGAACCTCACCATCTCTGCCAGGGGAACGGCGTCGAACCCGATCCCCCCGATGATGTAAGCCGAACCGTCTGCCCACACGGCTGCCGACAGCTTCCGGGGCGAGGGCAGCCTCCACTCGAGCACCTTCGAGGCGCCCGTCAAGGGGTCGACCTCGATGATGGTATCAAGGATGGAGCCGTTCGTGGCGCCCCCGAAGATGTAAACGACCTCTCCAGTGAAAACGGCCGGGGCCATGGCGACCCGTCTGGGCAATCGGTCCGGCAACTGCTCGACAGCGCTGACCTCAGTGGCGGTCGAGAGGACCATCAGGACCAGCATCGAGATGGCGATCAGCTTCTCGGATCTGCTGGGCGAGTGCATCACGGGAAAATCGAGTGCCCGGCAGATAAAGGTACCGGAGGTCTACCATAGGCGAAAGTATACAAATCATCGGATTCAATGGAGATGAAAGGAGGCAAGGTCATGAGGATATGGAGCGACGACTTCCAGCAGAAGGGGATGATCCCCCGGCTGTTCACGTGCGACGACAAGGATGTTAACCCACACCTGGCATGGGATGGGGTCCCCGGGGACACCCAGAGCCTCGCCCTCATCGTGGACGACCCCGACGCGCCCGTGGGCACCTGGGTCCACTGGCTGGTATGCGACATCCCGCCCAACGTGGGAACGATCCCCAGGGGCACCGCCCCCCCCGGCGCCCGACAGGTCCGCAACGACTTCGGCAAGGTCGAGTACGGAGGCCCCTGCCCGCCGAGCGGTACCCATAGGTACTTCCACAAGCTCTACGCACTGAACGTCCCCCGCCTGGAGGGCGCCGACGACAAACACGCCTTCTACCAGCTGGTCGAGCGGCACAAGTTAGCCGAGGCCGTGCTGATGGGAAGGTACCAGCGGAGTCGATGACAGTTGACACGATCGAAGGAACTCACCCCGGGACTAGCGTTGCTGGCAGCTTGCCTCGTGCTGCTGATGTGCACCGCAGGGTCCGCCCAGGGTTCGGGGCCGGAGGCCGAGTCCCGGTTCGCACCGGACGCCTTCGATCCCCTGATATTCTCCACCTTCGTGGGCGGGACCGATGTGGACTGGGCCCATTCCATCGCCATCGACCAGAACGGCTCCTACATCGTTGCCGGGTACACGTACTCCCAGGACTTCCCCACCACCCAGGGGGCCTATTCCCGGGTCCATGCAGGGAACGAGGACGTGTACGTCCTCAAGCTCTCTTCCGATGGCAGGACCCTTGAGTGGTCCACCCTGATAGGCGGGGCGGGCCAGGACATCCCCTGGGACATCGACGTGGGCCCGGACGGCGAGGTCTACGTCACTGGTCACACCACCTCGGACCTGTTCCCCACGACCCAGGGCGCCTTCTCACGCGACCTGAACGGCGACCAGGACGCCTTCGTGCTGTGCATCAGCTCCGACGGCTCCAGCCTGCACTACTCCACCTACCTGGGTGGTGAGGGGGACGACAAGGGCACCTCGGTGATCGCCCTCCCAGACGGCAGCGCACTCGTCGGGGGTCAAACGGAGTCCTTCACCTTCCCCACCACCAGCGGTGCCTACGACAGGGCCCTGGGGGGTTTCTCCGACGCCTTCGTCTCCAAGCTATCGTGGGACGGCAAGACCCTGGAGGCATCCACGTATCTGGGAGGAAGCTACACCGAGAAGGAGCCCAAGATGGCCCTCGACGGTTTCGGCAACATATGGCTCGCGGGCTCGACCACCTCCCTGGACTTCCCCACCAGCCCGGGCGCCTTCCAGGACACCGCAAAGATCGGTCTCGACATCTTCGTGACGGCGATGAGCACCGACCTGGACACCATCGGCGTCTCAACGCTGGTGGGCGAGGACGGCAACGACGTGCCCCGGTCCATCGACATAGGTCCCAAGGGAGAGCTGCTGGTGGCGGGCTTCACGACCTCGCTGACCTTCCCCGACCCCTCCGCCCCTCCCGTACTGGTCAACAGCGGCAAGACGGACGGCTTCATGCTCATCCTGGAGAGCGACCTCCGGGCCCTCACCAGCTCCATCCTGGTGGGGGGCAGCAACCTCGACGTGGTCAGGACCGCCCTCTTCGATGGGAGGGGCAACATCCATGTCACGGGATACACCAACTCCACCGACCTACCGGTCACCCCGGACGCCTTCAAGGCCTGGAAGACCGGCGATGACCACGACATGTTCTACGTCCGCTCCAACGCCACCGACCTCGGCGGCACCTACTCAACTTACCTGGGTTCGGTCATGGGCGACTTCGGGATGGAGCTCGCCCTCGACGCGTACGGCCTCCCGGTGCTGGCGGGCCACTCCAGGTCCGACAACTTCCCCGTCACCCCGAACACCTACGATGGGTCCCACAACGGCGATGGCGACATCGTCGTCCTTCGCCTGACCCTTGACCGGGAACCACCCCGCATCGACGAGGCGACCCCACCCACCCAGGTCCCGGCGGACCTGCTGCTCTACGTGGGTGCCAACGTCACCGACGCGACAGGGGTCGCCCGGGTCCAGGTCATGTTCCAGTTCGATGACGAGGAGCCCATGCTCCAGGACGCGGAGCAGTACGGCATCCTGTACATCGCCTTCGTCATCGTTCCCGACACGGTAAGGACCGTCAGCTACTACTTCATCGCGTACGACGTCCTCGGGCAGGTGGCCTTTAGCGATCCACGGACGGTCATCGCACCCGACTGGCTCCGTCCAGAGGTCGTGGAGGACCTGACGGTCGAGGAGGGAACGACGGGGGACCCCCTGGAGCTCCGGGTGCAGCTGCGGGACAACCGGGCCGTCCACAGGGCGCAGGCCGAGTACTTCCTCGATGACGAGCTGGTGGTCGAGGACATGCTCCTCGAATCCGGCTCCCCAGGGATATGGACCCACGTGGTCGACATGCCCGGGACCTCCACGGCACCCTTCCGCTACAGGTTCAACGCCTCTGACATGGCCGGCAACTTCAACGTGAGCACATGGAACCAGGCCGCGGTACTCGATAACGACGCTCCGATCCTCGTTGGACCAGAACTCCCGGAGGTCGCGATGCCCGGCTCCATCGTGACCATCGAGGTCGCTGCCTCGGACAACATCGCCATGGTCTCGGCCCGGCTCGAGTACTACGAGGGGTCGGGCCAACCCCAGGTCATCGAGGTTCCGACACCCATCGGTACCATTATCGTCGTGGATGTGATGATGCCCGACGGCCGGGGTGACCTGTTGTTCACCCTCTACGCAGAAGATGGAGCGGGTAACGAGGCATCGGTATCGGGGGTCATACCGTTCCGTGATTTCAGGCCGCCCCGGATGATCCGGACGGTGCATGCCGATACCGCAACGACGGGGGATCCCTTCACGGTCGAGTGGGTCGCCGAGGACGAGATGATGGTCACCCTCATGTGGGTGTACTACATGTTCGGCGAGGGCCCAAGGCAGGACTACAACTACCTGCAGGCGGTGGAGACACCCGCCGCGGCCCTCGAGATCCCGGTCCCCCCCGATGAATGGGAGCCCCTGTTCGTCATCTTCGGTGCCCGGGACATGGCCGGGAACGTGAACGAGACCGAGGCCGTCAGGATCGAGGTTGTGGACAACGACCCGCCGGTCGTCATTGCGGGTCAGGATGGGTCCTACCTCGAGGATGAGACCATCGTGCTATCCCCCACAGGCTCTCGGGACAACATCGGGATCGTGAGTTACAAGTGGTCCTGGAGGAGGGTGTCGACCTCTGACTGGGACGAACTGGAGGCCATCAACGACACGGTCACACTCAGATTCGGGCCTGGTGAGTACGTGGTCGAGCTCCGGGCCTACGACGCGGCCGGCAACGAGGGTGTTGACCTCATCAACATCACGGTGCTCGAACACGAGGACGACGAGGGCTCCCAGGGCCAGCTCGTCTACACCATCATCGTGATAGCTGTCGTTGCCGCCCTCGCGGTCGTGGTCGCCCTCCGCCACATCCGCTCTCGCGACAGGATGTGACCGCGAGTGTCCGGGGAAATTTGATTATCACCCTCCCCGGTACCAAGGGTCATGTCCCCCACCAAGTCACGCTCAAGGGTGCGCAAGCGACGCCCCATGGTATTTTCCGACATCATGTCCGTGGACAGGGTCTCGGCCCCAAGGGTGAGCCCCGACGGAGGGTCGCTGGCATACGTGACCACCCGCGCATCCTTGGAAGAGAACAAGATGCGAAGCGCCATCCGTCTGATCGACCTGAGGACCGGCGACGACCGCGTGCTCACCCCAGGCCCCGGCTCCCACAGCTCCCCTGCATGGTCCCCGGACGGCAAGGACCTGGCATTCGTCAGCGACCGGGGCGAGGACGGGAGCCAGGTGTGGGTGATGCCCACGGACGGTGGCGAGGCCCGTCAGGTCACTCGTGGAAAGGGTGGGGCCGGCAACCCCGTATGGAGCCCGGACGGGACCCGCATGGCCTTCTCCAGGAGCGTCCCCGTATCCCCCCACCTGGAGGGGAAGGGGGACGACCCCTCGCATCAGGAGCTGTACGGCCTTCCCAACGAGCAATCCACCGCCCGCGTGGAGACCGCCCTGCTGTTCCGTCACTGGGACCACTGGCGTGATATGCGTCGCAGCCACGTGTTCATCGTCGATGTCGGCACCGGCGACATCGAGGACGTGACCCCGGGGGACGCGGACGTGCCCCCCATCAGCCTGGGCGGCGATCAGGACTTCGTGTTCTCCCCGAAGGGCGACGAGATCGCGTACGTCAAGAACCCCGACAGGGTGGTGGCGAGGAGCACGAACAACTCGGTGTTCGTCCAGAGGCTCGAGGGGATCAAGCGCAAGGGCAGGGCCGTCAAGATATCCGACACCAAGGCCTGCGATTCGGACCCGGTCTACAGCCCCGACGGTCGGTACCTGGCCTACCTGGGCTGCGCCAAGGTGAGATACGAGGCGGACCGGAGGCGTATCAAGCTCTTCAACAGGCGAACGGGCAGGACCGTGTCCCTCACCGAGGACCTGGACCGCTCGGCCGCCACCCTGGCCTTCTCCCGGGACGGCAAGCACGTGCTCTTCCTGGCCCAGGACAGGGCCCGCATCGCGGTGTACCGGGTCCCCGTGGGAGGAGGGCCCACGGTCCAGCTGACCGAGGGCACCACCAACTCCTCCCTGGCGGTCATACCCGGGAGCGACGACCTGATCATGGGCCGCGAATCCACCATCAGCCCAGTCCAGCTGTACCGGCTCACCCCGGGAAAGGGCATCCCGCCCATCGTCACCAACGGACCCGCGTCCAAGGGAACGCCGAAGGACGCGGGTGCCAAGGCAACCCAGCTCACGAGGCACAACTCTCACCTCCAGAAGGAATTGGAGTGGAGCGGCATCGAGGACTTCTGGTACAAGGGCGCCGACGGGGACCCCGTCCACGGATGGCTCGTCAAGCCCCCGGGCTTCTCGGCCAAGCGCAGATGGCCCATGGCCCTCGTGATCCACGGGGGGCCCCAATCCGCATTCCTGGACCACTTCAACTACCGCTGGAACCTGCAGATGTTCGCGGCCCAGGGCATGGTGACCGTCCAGCTGAACCCCCGAGGCTCCTCGGGCTATGGCGACACCTTCCAGGACCAGATCTCCGGCGATTGGGGAGGCCGTTGCTACGACGACATCATGGCGGGTGTGGACCACGTCCTCAAGAGGTACAGGTACATCGACCCGGACCGGATGGTGGCCGCGGGAGCGTCCTTCGGGGGATTCATGGTGAACTGGATAGCTGGCCATGACGACCGGTTCAAGGCCCTGGTCTCCCACGACGGCATCTTCAATGCAGAGACCATGGCCTACTCGACAGAGGAACTATGGTTCGAGGAGTGGGAGCACGGGGGACTTCCCCACACCAACCGCGAGATGTACCTCAGGTTCTCCCCACACCATCACGTCAAGAACTTCAAGACCCCCATGCTGGTGGTCCAGGGCGAGCAGGACTTCAGGTGCCCGGCCTCGGAGGGGTTGTCCCTGTTCACCGCGCTACAGACCATGGGCGTGGAATCCAAGTTCCTCTGGTTCCCGGATGAGGGCCACTGGGTGCTCAAGCCGGCCAACTCCCAGGTCTGGTACGACAACGTGCTGGGATGGCT
>JAUVEQ010000292.1 GCA_030594725.1 Methanobacteriota archaeon | reverse complement strand
CACGTAGTGGTCAGATGTGAGCCACATCTCGATCTTGCCCAGGTGGTCCCGCTCGTTGGCGAACTGCACAGTGGTGTACCCTTCCTTGTCGGGCATGTTCAGCACGTTCTCGGGCAGGGACCGGAGGGTCTGGCCGATGTTGAAAAGCTTCGAGGCCACGCCCACCATGATCGAATCCATGAGCTGGGGTACGAAGGAGCGCACCGTCGGGTCTGGCCGCAATGTCTCGATCGGCTGGCCCCCCACGTCCAGGGTGCCGTTCAACCATGTATCCTTGGGCAGCCCGGCCAGCTCCATATGGATATGGAGGTACTTCCGACGGTCGCCCCACATGAAGTCCCATTCGTCGAAGACGATCCGGGGTATGTTGGAGCTGGCCGTGAAGTGGATCTTGGCAACACTGCCCACATCCTCCATGGCACTACCGATGTTGATCGCCAGCAAGGCCGGCGCATCGTACACGCGCGCCATGACCTGGGTGTCGTTCTCCCGGCTATCGGAGTACTCGAGCTCAAGGTATGACCGCCTGTCGGCCGTCCATATCATCTGGTCGAAGGACCTGTTGAAGGCGGGGCTGTCGAACCAGAGGGAGAAGGTACGGGGAACCACGTTCGTGTCCGATGGAGGATTGATCCGGGCGGCGATCCATGACGCCTCCTCGAACCGTGCCCCCTCGACCCCCTCCTGGCTGATAATCTTCATGTAACCGATGGTCGCGTGCAACCTGCCCAGGTTCTCCGAGGCGGTATGGTAGATGGAGTAGGGTCCCGCGAAGGAGCCGAGGCTGGTTCCGTTCCTCAATGTCTCGTTCGCCATGAAGGACTGAAGGATGTCCATGAGCTTACCGCGTTCAACGGAAACGTTCACCTGGTCCGCGGTTATCGACATGTAACCCCGCTCGGGGATGCGGTCCACGTCGTACTCGATGAACCAGGTGTAGTTGATGCCGCTGTAACGGAAGGACTTGATGAAGGTGACGTCCAGGGGCAGGTCCTCTGAACCGGACCCGAGCCGCTCCACCTCCACCGCGACGCCCCCCCTCAGCGAAACACCGAAGTTCAGTGGGAGGACACCGTAGGAGATGTTCTGGTTCTCAATGACCGCTACGATTCGCAACCTGACATCGTTGCCATCCCCGTCCCCGGTGTTGGTGTTGTTGTCCACGTTCACGGACTGCCACCTCTGCCAGTTGACCAGGCTGGGGAGCAGGCCGTCCCAGGTGGGGTCCAGGTCTGGGCGCAGCATCATGTCGACCCAGTTGCTGTGGTTGCCCGACTTGACGTATATCTTGATAAGGAGAGGCTGGTCGAGGAGGATCTGGAAGGCACCCGGGAGGGTCCCGTTGGGTGCGTTGGGGACCAGGTCCAGGACGGTCGGCCTCGTGGGCGGGGGCGGGGTCGTGTCATGGAGGGTCCAGTCCCCGGTTGCCGATTCCTTCTCGCCATCGACGGACACGATGCCGTCGATGATCGTGGTGGCGTGGGTGATGACCAGGGGGTCGTTGATGGCCTGGCCCTCCCTCTCCTGGAGCCCCGCAAGGTATGCGGGGACGCCCCAGTCCTCGGGCTCGGGGATCTCCATGGTCCCGGGGGGAGCTACGGCCATGACAGGCACGACGCTGAACAGCATGATGAAGAGCACTGAATATACTGCATAGATGCGAGCGAGCCGGCGGAGGCCCTTCCGACCTTTGGCACGACGGGACATCGAAGCTCTTCTCCAGACCATCTTAGCTAGGGCTGGTCCAGCTATCGGATTGCCCCTCAAGCTTATAAAACCCTTCCCTTTCGGGCGCTATTTACCAAATACAGCCAGGGACGCGAAAAACATAAGGTTTTCCATCTGCATCGGTAGGGTGTGCCCCTTCACGAGCTCCTCAGCAGGTTGGAATGGGCCGAGGGCCTCCCCCTGGACGAGCTGTGCTTCCTGGTCGTGGACAGGGGCGCTGCGGATGGGACCCGGCTGGTAGGTCCCCCCGAGGTCGTGGGCCGCGACAGGTCGTACCTCCATCTGGCCGGTGGAGGGCGCATCCCGTACCACCGGGTGCTGGAGGTCTGGAACCGGGACCGGCTGGTATGGAGGAAGGTCGACGTCCTGGATGAACGGGACGGGGAAGATCAGTAGCCCTGGGCCCTGGCATACACCGTGAGTATCAGGATGACCGCGCCCACGATGAAGGCGAGGAAGAAGACGTAGATGTTCGGCTCCGGCTCATCGCCGGGGCCCGGTGGCGGGGGTTGCTGGGGCAGGTTCTCCCGGATGACTCCCATGGATGGGTCGTGGTATAGGATCCACAGGTCCTCCACATATGGATAGGCGATGTACAGCTCCATCTGGCCACCCTTGATGCGGAAGCTGCCCCTCACATCGACCTTGAACTCGGTGGTCTCATCCCGGAGGGTCTCGTCGGCGGTGTTCATCCAACCCTGGTAGGCCAGCCACACCAGGTTGTCGTTCACCTGGCCGACGACGGTGGACTGGGTCCCGGGCATCCGGGGGACCGCCAGATAGGTGGTCTCCTCGGTGCGGGGGTAGAGGTGGTAGCCCACGGGGTCCTCCACCATGAAGTCCGTGTTGCCCAGGGTGTCGGTGACCAGGGAGGTCAGGGAGACGTGGTTCGCTCCCTCGATGGGAGCCTCGATCTCCATACGGAAGTCCACCTTGAGCTCGGCGGCGTCGCCCCTTATCCAGGGGGAGTTCTCGGGGTCCAGCACGGTTCCGTTGCTGACGGTGAAGGTCAACCAAAGGGTCGCCGAGACCAGATCCGGGCCCAGGGGTATCGAGATGAGGGCCTTGAGGTCGAAGGTGACCTTGGGTCCGGAGACCACGATGTTTCCGAACACCCAGGGGTAGTTCAGGAGCAGGACGGAGGCCACTGGCGTCTCGCCATCGTAGATGCGGTTCCCGTCGTCCTGGAAGAAGATGAGCCTGTCGTAGGTGACCATGAAGTCGGGCATCTCCGGTCGAGGTTGGAGGAACCCGTATATGACCACCGGGGACGTGCGGTTGACCATGACCTGGAATGCCGTGGTCGTGATCTTGACGTAGTTCTCCTCCTCCTCGACGTCAGGGGCTTCCGGCGGGTCAACCGGCGGGTTGTTCGGAGAATCGAACATGTGATAGTCGTAGAACCTGGTGTCGTGGGTCACGGTCCACTTTCCGGAGTACTCGTAGGCCTGCACCTCGATGTCGGCCTGATAGACGCCCGACACTCCAGTATCGTAGATCGACTCGGATGGGAACACCAGGTCGACCTTGTTCGACACGTCCTCATCCAGCATGGGTGTCTCGAGGACGGTATGTATGCGGACCGTGTTGCCGGAGACCTCGGCGGTGAGGTCGCACTTCACGGTGTACGCTCCCGACAGGGTGACATCCATGATCACCTCGATGACGAGGGCGTTGTAACGACCGTTGTCGTCGGTGTCCACCCCGTTGTCCCTGATGCTGGTGAACCATACCTCGGGTAGGATGTCCCCGTCGGCGGGGGTCACCAGAAGCGCCATCGCTGGAAGGAACAGCATCAGCACGGCGATGACGGGAAAGGCGCGGGACAAGGTGGACCACCATCGAACTTGCGCTCTAGTGGCCCGATTATGACCCTGGCCATATATAAGCTTGTTCGGACAGGTTTCGAACGTATGGCTGCCTGGCTCATCCTGTTCTCCCCGGTACGAGAACGGTGCAAAAGTGTCAAAAGGCCGAAAGCGGCTCTCCCCCTCGTGGATAGCGTGGCGGACGATCCGAGAGTTGTGTTCTGTCGAGAACGCGCCAGGGCCCAGGGCCCGACCAAGCCCTCCCACGACCTCGACCACGTCCGGAGGGTCGTGGCACTGTCAATGCACATCGCACGGGTGGAGGGTGCCGACGAGGTCACGGTGGCCTGCTCCGCATGGCTTCACGACATCGAACGCCGTCGCGAGGACGCCGGCGGCGAGGACCACGCGGTGGCGGGTGCCCGATCCGCCAGGGAGGTCCTTCACGGCTCGGGTCTGTTCGGTCCCGGGGAGGTCGAGGCCATCGCGGACGCCATAGCCTCCCACAGGTTCAGGTCGGGACCCTCCCCCGCCTCGATGGAGGCCAAGTGCCTGTATGACGCGGACAAGCTGGATGCCCTTGGAGCTGTGGGTGTTGGACGTGCGTACA
>JAUVEQ010000332.1 GCA_030594725.1 Methanobacteriota archaeon | reverse complement strand
ATCAGGGGGACGTGCATGGATGCCCACTCCCACGCCCGCGTCGTCCAGGTCAGCTTCGATCCCGAGCCACTGTGGCACAGGAAGGTCTGGATCAACGCCTCTGGCACCTCTGTCTGGGACCTGTACATGGACCCCGCCGTGGACAGCATCTACACCATCTTCGTCCGGGCCTACGACTGGGCCAACTACCCCAACGGCATCTACGCCAACATCACCATCACCAACGTGACGGTGGACACCACGGCCCCGGAACTGACCATCATCCAGCCGCCGCCCAACTCCATCACCAACAACACAATGACGACGATCCTGGGTACGACGGACCCGGACGTGGTCACACTGACCATCAACGGCGAGTTCATGCCCTTCTACGGCAGTACCTTCAACAAGGCCATCACCCTGAACGAGGGGAGCAACACCCTCGTGATCATCGCCACCGACTACGCTGGCAACATCGCAAAGGAGATACGGTACATCCTCCTGGACTCCATCGCACCCATCGTGGTCGTGTCCCATCCGAAGGACGGTCTGCGCACGAACAAGCCCTCCTACGTGATGGGCGGTTACTCGGACCTGGAGGGGGCCACTATGAGGATAAACGGGGATAGCGTCCCCATCGAGAACGGCATATGGACCCACACCGTCGACCTCCTCAAGGGGAACAACGTCATCGTCATCGACGCCGAGGACATCGCGAAGAACCACAGGTTCGTCTACTGGAACATCTACTACGACCCCGACCCACCGGTCATCACAGTGCGAGGCCCGGAGGACGGGGAGATCATCAACACCTCGATGTTCGTCCTGGACGGCTTCACGGACGTGGATGTGCTGTACGACCAGATAACGGTAAACAACATCAGCATCGCCATCGACGGGATGGGCAACTTCCAGACCAACGTCACGATCGTCGAGGAGGGCCCCTTCGACCTGGTCATCTTCGCCGTGGACGAGGCCGGCAACGAGGCGACCAGGACGATCCCCCTCATCATCGACCTGACGGCCCCGTACATCACGAACATGTCGCTGAAGGACGGTGACATCGTCAACACCCGCATCCTCAGCGTCACGGGCGAGACGGAGGTCGGCACTACCCTCTACATCGAGGGCAAGGTCGTCCCCGTCATCGATGGATACTTCCAGACCGAGATCAACCTGGACGAGGGCGAGAACTACGTGACCCTCCGGGTCACCGACGAGGCGGGCAACTTCCGCATCATAGGCGTGATCATCACCCTCGACACCCTCGCACCCCAGGTATTCCTCGATGGTGTCCTCAACGATATCGCCAAGACCAAGGAGTCCTTCTACACCGTCGTCGGCACCACCGAGGCGACGGCGAGCGTAACGCTGGCCCACGGGCCCGATGGCATCACCTACTACGCCGAGGAGGTGTACGTCAACGAGAGGGGCGAGTTCTCCCACCCCGTCATCCTGGGTGGCAACAAGACCACCTACATTTCCATCATCGCCATGGACTACGCGGGCAACGGGGAGTTCACCAACTTCACCATCAAGCAGGAGGAGAAGGAGGAGGAGAGCTTCTATTCGGCCAACACCGGCCTCATATGGGGCATACTCATCCTCGTGGTCGTACTGATCATAGCCTTCCCGCTTACGCGGATGTACGTGGACAACCAGTACGAGAGCCGCCTCAAGAAGATGGGCATCGGACCGACCGCGCCGATGGCGCCACCGCCGGGCATGGCTCCCATGCCGCCACCGCAGATGGCCCCACCCCCGGGCCAGGCTCCTCCCCCCGGACCCGCTCCAGCGCCACAGCCCCAGCCCCAGCCACAGCCCCAGCAACCGCCGCGGCCCCCCAGGGATGACGAGGCTCCCCCGGCGCCCCCGCGGCCCCCCAGGGACGACGAGTAGCGGGCGAGGTCGCAACGGCCGTCACCGGCCCGACCTGCGTGGCGCCGGCATCTCCACCGTCCACGCGGACGGCTCACAACGGTCCAGGTCGCCCTCCCCTCGCCTGAGGGCCTGCCCCTCGCCGGCATCAAGTCCCTCCCATCCCGGAAGGTGTCCCTCCCAGGCCACCATGTCGAGTCGGGTCCCGTCCGGGGCCGACAGTGCCACCAGATCGCCCTCGTTGGAGAGCCTCAGGCCCATCCGGTCCGCGTCGGGCACGAACCCCCATTCCCGGTGGGAGGCCGACCCGTTGCGCACCACCAGCAGGTGGTCCCCCGGAAGGAGGGGATGGTGCCCCCGCACCTCGAACCTTCCCGCATCGTCCTCCAGGACGTATCCATCCAGGTCCACGATCCGGTCCCACGCGTTCACCACCTCCACGAACTCCAGGTCCGCATCCCTGCCAAGGGCATCGTACAGCACCTGTGAGAGCAACACCAGGGGCGTGGCCGCCTCCCGGATGACGACACGGAGAAGGGTGATCTCGACCCACTTCCAGTCGGGCGAACCCATTCCGGGCACCAGGGCCAGTGCGGCTCCAGGGAGCCCACGGAGCAGCACCTCGAACCGCGACTCCCACCCGGCTCCTCCACGACCTGCAAGGGCGGCAAGGGACGCCAGGTTCGCCTGGCCCCGCAGGACAAGCCCCACCTCGTCGGGCAGCTCGGGACCCCCCAGCGGACCCATCCACTGGGGCACCTCGACCGTCCACAGGAGCTCCGTTCGGACCAGCACATGCTCTGCAATGCATGACGCCAGGCCCAGCGCCGCGTTCCCGTACGCGCCCGTCGTTCCGGACGAGGCCATCCCGAGGAGGTCCCGAAGGCCTCGGCCGACCCATTGCACCAGGGGCAGCAGCACCTCGAGGGGCCGTGACAGCACCAGGGACACCCTCACAGACGGCCATTCAGGCCCCGGAGGGTCGACCTCCACGAAGGCCTCGATCTCGGCGACCAGGTCCGCAGCTTCCTCCAGGAGGGCGTGGTAAAGCTCCCTCAGCAGGGTCTCCACGAACAGACCGGCGTCCGGTCCCTTGCCCGTGCTGCCCAGGAGGTCGCCCACCTTCCAGCCACGGACGCTGGCCAGCCACGCGGCCTTGAGGGCCTTCTTGAGCAGTGCGCGTACGGCGTCCTCGTCGACCAGGTCCCCGTGGACCACGACACCGGCATCGACCATGGAACCCCCTCCGAACGACAGCAACCGCGCACCACCGGCCAGCTGGCTCAGGGTGATTCCCGAGGTACCCCGGGCCTTGCGCGCCTCCAAGGCCTCCACCACCAGCTCCCTTCCCGACCCGTTGAGCTCGTCCCCCCACCTTGCCACCAGGGTCATCACCGAAGGGTGTTCCAGCGTGAGGGGGTCCAGGTACAACGAGGCGCCCTTCTCGCCGAGGTCCAGCACTGCCTCCCCGAAGACGCCCCAGTAGTAGCCCTGGATGGGCTGGGGACGGAAGGGTGGATGGGGATCGCACAGGCGTCGCACGCTCACAGAGAGGGAGACCTTTCCCTTGACCAGACCCACATGGATCTGTTGCAGCTCCGGGTCCAGGGTCACCTGCAGGCGCGCGCCCATCAGCTCCAGGTCCCAGGTCAGTCTCTCCCGGAGGTCGTCACCGAAGAGGTCCATGAGCAGGTCCCAGGAGCCGTTGATGGCCCTTCCCACGTTGCGGTCCACCAGGGACTCCCCGATGCGCCAGAGGGCCTGGGACAGGGTGTAGGCCGACTTCGAGAGCAGGCTCTCCCTCATGTCACCGTACAGGCCCTCGAGCTGGGCTCCCACCCACTCCGCGGCATCCATGAGCCCGTGGGTCAGGTAACCGATCG
>JAUVEQ010000065.1 GCA_030594725.1 Methanobacteriota archaeon | reverse complement strand
GTTTCCTCAACACGGCTGCGCTGCAGCTCAACCAGCGCTTCGACGAGGAGCACGGTGGCTTCGGCCCCGCTCCCAAGTTCCCATCGCCTCACAACCTCACCTTCCTCCTGAGGTTCTGGAAGCGGGAGGCGGACGAGTGGTCCCTCTTCATGGTCAAACGCACCCTGGAGGCCATGCGCCGGGGCGGCCTCTTCGACCAGGTCGGCTGGGGCTTCCATCGGTACTCCACCGACGACTGGTGGCTGCTGCCGCACTTCGAGAAGATGCTCTACGACCAGGCTGGACTGCTCATGGCCTACACCGAGGCCTACCTCGCCAGCGGCGACGAGGCATTCCGACAGACGGTGGAGGAGGTCGCGGAGTATGTGCTCAGGGACATGACCTCCCCCGAGGGCGCCTTCTACAGTGCCGAGGACGCGGACAGCGAGGGCGTCGAGGGGAAGTTCTACGTGTGGAGCCTGGCCGAGCTCGAGGAGGTCCTGGGAGCCGAGGACGCGGAGCTGGCGGCCCGTGTCTTCGACTCCACAAAGGAGGGCAACTTCGACGAGGAGGCGACGGGCAAGGCCACGGGCACCAACGTCCTCCACCTGCCCAGGCCCATGGCCGACGTGGCCACCTCCCTCGACATGGAGGAGGAGGACCTGATGGCGAGGGTCGAGGACATACGGGTAAGGCTGCTGGCGGCCCGGTCGAAGAGGGTCCGGCCCCACCTGGACGACAAGGTCCTCACGGACTGGAACGGCTTCATGGTCGCGGCCCTGGCAAGGGCGGGCACGGCCCTCGATCGGCCCGACCTGGTGGATGCGGCTGGCAAGGCCGCCAAGTTCGTAATGGAGAACCTCCGCCAGGATGACGGCCGCCTCCTCCACAGGTATCGCGACGGCGAGGCGGCGATAACCGGTCATCTCGACGACCACGCCTACATGATATGGGGCCTGCTGGAGCTCTACGGGGCCACCTTCGACGACGTCCACCTTAAGCATGCCCTCGCCATCAACGAGATCATGTACGAGCACTTCTGGGACCACGAGGGCGGGGGCTTCTTCCGCACCCCCGACGACGGCGAGGAACTGCTGATGCGTCAGAAGGAGGTGTACGACGGCGCGATGCCCTCCGGCAACTCGGTGGCCATGCTGGACCTGCTACGCCTCTCGCACCTCACGGGAGACCCGGTCCATGCCCAGCGGGCAAGCGAGCTGGGGATGGCCTTCTCGGGCGAGGTCTCGAAGATGCCCATGGCCTTCTCCCAGATGATGTCCGCCCTGGACATGGCGTTGGGGAGCGCCAGGGAGGTCGTCATCGTGGGCAAGGCCGGCGAGGAGGACACCCAGGCAATGCTTGACGCCATCCATCACGCTTACCTTCCCAACACCCTCGTGCTGCTCAAGGACCCCGACGAGGGTCCGGACGGCATCGAGAGGCTGGCACCCTTCGTCAAGGAGCATGGCATGAAGGACGGCAGGGCCACCGCATACGTGTGCACCGACCACTTCTGCCGCAGCCCCACCAACGATGTGGACGAGATGATGAAGGAACTCGCTGGCTAGGTCGTTCGGTGCGTCAAGCATAGGACCAACAAGCTTATTACCGAGTCCTTCCACTGTACGCGCGGGTCAGAGCTTGAAGCTGCCAAAGCTAGATCCTGTGTCATGGCTGACCGCGCTCCGTGCAGGTCTAGGACGCAGGCTCCGCAACTTCTTGCCCGCCGTGCCCATCGTGGCCTTCGCCCTGATGATGGTCGTCCCGTCCATGGCGGCCGTGGCGGGCCCCGAGGCGGTGGCCGCCGAGGCCGACGTGGACACCTCGGTCATCACCGACCTACCGGACGTCTTCCTTGAAGACAGTACATGGACCAACAGCTCGCTGCTACTGGCCCCCCTGTACCTCCGCATCCCCCAGCCCCAACTGCTCAACCACTCCCTTAGGAGCGAGATCTTCAATTACGTCAACCGGAACCCAGGCGCCACCTTCACCCAGGTGAGGGATGGCGTGGGAGCGGCCAGCGGAACGGTGCAGCATCACCTGAGGGTCCTGGTACGGGGCGACGTGCTCCGGTCCGTCCAGACGGGCAAGTACACCCGGTACTGGCCCTGCAACCACCGTGTGCTGGCCCTCGGCCCCTCCGAGGAGAACATCGTCAAGTCCCTCGCCGAGGAAGGAGCCGGGACCCAGGCCGATCTGGCCAAGCGGACGGGCATGAGCCGGCAATTGGTCCACTACCACATCCAGCAGATGGAGGAGAAGGGTCTGGTCGAGGTCCACCGGGTCAACGGTAGACCCGTTGTCGCACTCGGGACACCGGTCTGAGCCTTGCTGGTGTCTATTCAAGAGCTCTTATCGATCATGGCCAGGATCCACTTCACAGCCTCGTTCACCGAGGTGACCCTTTTGTCCGGTACCAACCCATGCTCTTCCAGCTTCACATCGACCTTTGCCTCTCCCTCGACCGCGCCGGAGATGAGGACGGTCCTCGTTCCCGCGGCGACGCCCGCTCCGATGTCCGCCCACCAGTCACCCACCATGAAGGACCCTTCCAGGTCCAGGTCGTGCTCCTCCGCGGCCTGCAGGAGCATGCCCGGGGCGGGCTTCCTGCATTCGCAGCTGGTCGAGAAGTCAGGGTGGTCGGGGCAGTAGTAGATGGCGTCGATGTGGGCGCCCTCGGCCTCCAGCTGGTCCTGCATCTTGGCCATTGCCGCATCCACCATCTCCTTGCTTGCCATGCCCCTGGCCACCACCGCCTGGTTGGACACGACGACGGTGAAGATGCCGGCCTCGTTGAGCCGTCGTACACCCTCGGCGGCCCCCGGCAGCAGTTCCACGGCCCGGGGGTCCGTTAGGTGCATCTTGTCCACGATGATGGTACCATCCCTGTCCAGGAAGACGGCCGGCCTCGTCATGGGCTCACCCGAACATCTCCGCCTCGACCAGCTCGCACAGGATGTGGCCCGCGGTGATGTGGACCTCCTGGATACGGGGTGTGTCGTCGGAGGGGGCCCGGAAGCACAGGTCCACCGCATGGGGCATCTGGCCCCCGGGCCTGCCGGTGAAGCCGAAGGTGACGCAACCCAACGCGCGAGCCTTCTCGATGGCCCGCAGCACGTTGGGCGAGTTGCCCGAGGTGGAGATGCCCACCACGATGTCGCCCGATCGGGCGATGGCCGCCACCTGTCGTTCGAACACGTACTCGAACCCGTAGTCGTTCCCGATGGCCGTCAGGATCGAGGTGTTCACCGAAAGGGCGAGGGCGGGCATGCCCTCCCGCTCGAGACGGAACTTGGAGACCAGCTCGGCTGCCAGGTGCTGGGCGTCCGCGGCGGAGCCGCCGTTGCCCATGAAGATCACCTTCCTGCCCCTCTGGAGCGCCTCCACGGTGAGATTGGACATCTCCAGGATGACCATGAGGTCCTCCTCTCTGAGGGCCTGCTTCGCCTTGATCGACTCGGCGAACGCCTCCTTGATCTTGTCGATCGTCATTCTATCTTCCCCCTGGGACCTCCCAGCTCTGTGCGCCTCCCTTCTCGAACCCGAACTCGACCAGCTGGCCTCCGGCAGCCTCCAGCTTCTCGGCCACGACGTGCCTCTTGTCGAACTCGCAGAACAGGAGCAGATAACCCCCTCCGCCAGCCCCCAGGAGCTTGCCTCCCTGGGCGCCGTTCTTTCGGGCGATATCGTAAAGGTTGTCGATACCTGGGTTGGTGATGGCCGATGCCAACGTACGCTTGTGGACCCAGCCCTCGTGGAGCATGTCGCCAAAGTCGTCCAGCTCGTTTCGGAGGAGAGAGTACTTCATCTTGACCGCCAGCTCCTTGATGTAGTCGAGGGAGGCGACCACGTTCTCCTCCTTGTTGACGAACCTCCTCGTCTGCTCGTCGAGGATGTTCGCTGAGAGACGGGTGCCGCCCGTGTAGCAGAGGAGGAGCCGGTACTCCAGCTCGTTCAGCGTGTCCTTGCGGATGCGGAGGGGATTGACGATTACCCGGTCGCCCAGGAACTCTGTGAAGTTGAAACCCCCGAAGGCGGCGGCATACTGGTCCTGGAGGCCTCCAGAGATGGCCAGGTCGATCCGCTCTATCTCATAGGCCTTGTGAGCCACCTCGTAGTCGTCCATGGGGAGGTTCAGGTAATGCTTGAACACCTGGACCAGGGCCACGCACATGGTCGAGGAGGAGCCCAGACCCGAACCTGGCGGTGCATCCGAGTGGAGGAAGAGACTGCCCGACTTCTCTGGGTACATCGAATTGATGGTGGCCTTGACCAGGTCCAGGTTACCGTCGAAGACCAGGTCCTTGTCGTCCCGGTACTTGGCCACGACGTCGTAGTCGAGGGAGGTGACGGTGATCTCCCCATCGGTGGTCGGGATGAAGGTGGCGTAGGCGTACTTGTTGATGGTGGTGTTGAGGGTGACCCCACCTCGTTCCTCCGGGTAAGGCGGGACGTCGGTCCCTCCCCCGCCGAAGCTTATCCGCAGTGGTGCCTTGCTCCTGATTATCACGCCATTCCTCTCAGATGGAATGGCCCCGACATATAATAATCCCACCGTCCCAGGTGGGAGAAAAACCTTATTAGCCACAATGGGTGTTCAGGGCTGGTCACCCCCATGGCAGATACCGAGTCCCTTACCGAGGATGAAAGGCGTCTTTGGGAATACATCAAGAAGCACGACTTCGAGGGCCAACCCTGGAGCACTCCCGCGGCGGCCGATTCCCTTGGCATGGACGAGGACGCGGTCTACTCCGGGCTCTCCGAGCTCTCCAAGAAGAAGAAGGGAGACATCTACATCTACTACAAGGACGACGCCATCCGCATCGCCACCGAGCACGAGAAGCCGGCGAGCAAGAAGAAGTGAGGTTCAGGGTGGGACCCCTGGAGGGATCGGCAAAGCTACGGGTCCTGGGGACCAAGCACATCGGAGGGATACATCATGGCAGATGCGCACGATGAAGTGAAGGAGGAGCTCGAGGGCGCTCACGATACGTTCCATTCCAAGTCCAAGGAGCTCTCCGCCCAGACCACGGACGAGGCGAAGGACACCAGTTCATGGACCAAGGAGCACGCCAGGTCCCTGCACGAGGAACTGGACGCGTCCCTCCACAAGATCAAGATGAAGCTGTCCAGGTCCGACGACCCCGCCCACGCGGAGCTGGAGGTCAAGGTCGACCAGGCGAGGGAGGACATGGAGGCCGAGTTCTCCACCATCGAGGATGGCGATCACAAGAAGACCCACAATATAGTCGCAGGCTTCCACAAGCGGGTCGACGCGTGGATGGAGGACATCAGCTCCTCGGGCAGGGAATGGTGACCTCCCGGGAGCCCGGGCGAACCTTCATATTGGAGGAGCTGTATAACCGGATTTACCCAGTCACCTCGTAGCGGGGTGGGGTAGCTAGGAAATCCCGACGGGCTCATAACCCGTAGATCAGTGGTTCAAATCCACTCCCCGCTACCATTCTCTCCCATCTTGTGTCCGAGGTCCATCCCCCGAGCGCAGATCCCGCGTAGAATCTGGGAAAGACTTAAGGCATATCCCCTTGATTCGGCGCCTTACCCACAGGGGGACCTATCATGACGGGAAACAGCTACCCCGAGTTCATCGAGTTCGAGAAGGAATGTCAGAACGCACAGTTCGCCGCGGGCATCCTGGCCTGGGACCAGGAGACCAAGATGCCCCAAGGTGGGGCCATGGAGAGGGCCAACCAGATGGCGACCATGGCCAAGTGGTTCCACGACTACTACACCTCCGACAGGATGCGAGTGTACCTGGAGGAGCTTCGTCGTCCCGACGTGTTCGACGCCCTCGGGCCCGAGGAGCAGACCAACGTGCGCGAGACTGGATGGCAGTACGACCGCGAGGTGTCCGTCCCCGGTTCCCTCGTCAAGGAGATCGCCAAGCACACCTCCATGTCCCTCCAGACCTGGAAGGATGCGCGCACGAAGAACGACTTCAGCCTCTTCGCACCATCCCTGGAGAAGATGATCGACCTCAAGGTCCAGGTGGCCGAGCACATCGGGTACGAGGACAACATCTACGACGCCCTCATCGACGAGTACGAGCCCGGCACCAGGACCAGGGACGTGGAGGTGGTCTTCGCCGATCTGCGCGAGAGGCTCGTGCCCATCGTCAAGAAGATACTCGATTCCGACGTCCATCCCGACGAGGGGATCCTGGCCCAGCCATGGCCCCTGGAGAAGCAGAAGGAGTTCGGCATCATGGTGGTGACCGACATCGGTTACGACTGGAAGCGGGGCCGCCTTGACGAGGCCGCCCACCCCTTCACCTCGGGCGCCATCGACGATGTTCGCATCACCACCAGGTACAACGAGAACGACATCCGCCCCGCCCTCTTCGCCAACATCCACGAGGCGGGCCACGCGATGTACCAGCAGGGCCTCAACCCCGAGCACTACGCCACCCCCATGGGTGACTCCATCGGTCTTGGCTTCCACGAGTCCCAATCGAGGATGTGGGAGAACCTGGTGGGCAGGTCGATGCCTTTCTGGCGCCACTACTATCCCAAATTGCAGGCCACCTTCCCCGGTCAGGTTGGCAACGTGGCCATCGAGGACTTCTACGCGGCCGCGAACCTGGTCAAGCCCTCGCTCATCCGGGTCGAGGCCGACGAGGTCACGTACAACATGCACATCCTCATCCGCTTCGAGATGGAGCTGGCGATGATGAACGGGAAGGTGGGTATGGACGAGATCCCCGCCCTCTGGAACGAGAAGTACAAGAGCTACCTGGGCATCGACGTGCCCTCGGACGCCGACGGCTGCATGCAGGACATCCACTGGTCCATGGGCATACAGGGCTACTTCCCGACCTACACCTTCGGCAACCTCATCAGCGTCCAACTGTGGAACACGATGATCAAGGACATACCCGACTTGTGGGACCAGATCGAGGCGGGCCAGTTCAAGCCGCTGCTGGGTTGGCTCAACGAGAAGGTGCACCGCCCGGGCAGGATGTACCGCACCTCGGACATGCTCAAGCACCTGACGGGCGAGCCCATGAACGCCGACCACTGGATCGGCTACATCAAGGAGAAGTTCGGACCCATCTACGGCGTGCAACTGTAGGGAGCGTCAACTCCAGACAACCGCCAGGCACCCGCCGGTCACGATGTCACAACCTTCATATAGCGGAAGCACTATTAGGGAAATCGAAGAACATTCGGTTGACCGAATATTTTGTTGTGATGAGCATGCCCAGCACTGACGACGAGGTACCGCTTGTACGCCTGGACGAGGTCCAGCCAGGTCGTCGCGTGAAGGTCGTCCACCTCAAGGGCAGGGGCCGGTTAAGGCGGCGCCTCCTGGCAGTGGGCATGGTCCCGGGTGCCATCGTGGAGGTGCTTCGCATGGCTCCCCTGGATGACCCTGTGGAGTACCGGGTGAAGGGCACGGACTACTCCATACGTCGGTGCGACGCCCACCTGGTAGTGGTCCGGTTCGAGGAGGATTGATCGCGTGCCCCATGAAGGTGGAATGCACTGGCATCATCGGGCCCGGCGGAGGGAGCGGCACCACGAGGAGCACCGCCTTCGCATCGCCCTCGCCGGCAATCCCAACGTGGGCAAGACCTCCCTGTTCAACGCCCTGACGGGCGCCCGCCAGCATGTGGGGAACTGGCCGGGGGTGACGGTGGAGAAGAAGATCGGCATCCGTCGCCATAGGGGCCACCTCCTCGAGTTCATCGACCTTCCTGGCACCTACAGCCTCACCGCCAACTCCATCGACGAGATCATCACCCGGGACTACATCATCGATGAGGCCCCCGACGTGGTCATCCACGTTGTGGACGCCACCAACATGGACCGGAACCTGTACCTGACCACCCAGCTCATGACCACCGGCGCCCGGCTCGTGATGGCCCTGAACATGTTCGACGTGTCAGAGGCCCGGGGCGACTGCATCGACCTGGAGAAGATGGAGGAGTTCCTGGAGATCCCGGTCGTGCCCACATCCGCCTCCGAGAGGACCGGGATGGACCGGCTGCTCGACGAGATAGTCGAGGAGGCCGACAGGGAGCACCATCATCACCACATGGTGGGCTACGGGGACGAGCTGGAACGGAAGATCTCGGTGCTCGTGGAGACCCTGGACCAGGACCCCGAGATCTCGGAGAAGTATCCGCTGAGGTGGATGTCCGTCAAGCTGCTGGAAGGCGACGAGAACGTCCTTGAGCGCTTGAGCGGCAGTTCCGTTGAGGATCCTGTGAGGGCGCTGCTGACGGATGCGGACCACGAGGAGATCGAGGTCGAGATGGCCGAGCGCCGCTACGAGGTCATCGACGCGATACTGGGTCAGGCCCTTGTGCGATGCCAGCTCAGGGTGACCCCCTCGGACTACGTGGACCGGGTGTTGACCCACAAGTGGCTGGGCATCCCGATATTCCTGGCCATGATGTGGGGCGCCTTCACCCTCACCTTCACCGTGTCCATCCCCTTCTCGGCCATGATCGATGCCGCCTTCGCACACTTGAGCGGATGGGTCTCGGATAACGTGGCCACCGAATGGCTGGCCTCGCTGCTGGCCGACGGCATCATAAGCGGCGTTGGCTTCGTCCTGATCTTCGTGCCGCCCATCTTCGTGCTGTTCCTCCTTCTTGCCATACTGGAGGACACGGGTTACCTGGCCCGGGCCGCCTTCAACATGGACCGCATCATGGCGAACCTGGGTCTCCACGGCAAGTCCTTCATCCCCATGCTCATGGGCTTCGGATGCAACGTGCCCGCCATCCTGTCGACCCGGAGCATCGAGGACCGCAAGGACCGTTTCATCACTATCCTGGTCAACCCCTTCATGTCGTGCGGCGCCAGGCTTCCGGTGTTCGTGCTCCTTGCCGGAGCCTTCTTCGGCGCGGCTGCCGGAACGGCCATCTTCGGGATATACATCCTGGGCATCCTGGTCGCCATCATCACCGCAAAGCTCCTCAGGAGCACGCTTCTCAAGGGAGAGCCGGCGCCCTTCATCATGGAGATGCCCAGGTACCACCTTCCATCCACGAAGCTGGTGCTCGCCCACACCTGGGAACGTACGCGGATGTACATACGGAAGGCGGGCACGGTCATCCTCCTGGGTGCCATCATAGTCTGGCTCATGGCCTCACTGCCCTGGGGAGTGGAGTACGGCAGCGAGGACAGCGTCGCCGGCATGATAGGCAAGGTCCTCGAGCCCCTGGTGGCGCCCCTCGGGTTCGACTGGCGCATCGTGGTCGCGCTCCTGTTCGGTTTCGTCGCCAAGGAACTCGTCGCCGGCACCCTGGGAGTGCTGTTCGGGGGTGGCGAGGGCGGTGGCAGTCTCGTCAAGGGCCTCACCGACCCCAGCAGCGGGCTGAACGCGGCCAGCGCGGCGGGGCTCATGGCATTCACGCTGCTCTACACACCCTGCCTGGCCACGGTGGGTGTCATCTGGAAGGAGACGGGTTCCATCCGGTGGACCGCGTTCTCGGTAGTGTACAGCCTGGTCCTTGCATGGCTCGTGGCCTTCCTGTTCTACAGGGCGGGGCTTGCCCTGGGGTGGGGGTGATGATCTGACGCGAATGGACCGAACCTTGAGGAACAGGGCTGTGTTCGCCGTGGTCACGGGCGTCCTGTACGTCGTCCTGGGCCTCTTACAGATGCTGGCCGGGCTGGGCCTCCGGGGCGACTGGTCCGAGATGCTCTATCTCAACGGCGGCGCCATGGATGGCTTCGTGCTCATCATCGTGGGCACCGTCATGGTCCAGGGCTACAGGGAGCTCAGGCAGGGCCTCCACGAGGGTGTGGCCTTCTTGTACATCGGCATCCTGCTGGCGCTGTTCTTCGCCATCGTCGAGCTCTCGTCCATTGGGGCGTCATATCTGGGTGCGTGGACCATCGGAGGCGATTACGCCGGATACAACGCCCTGGACATCCTGTCCCCGGCACTGTACCTCTCACCGCTCCCCCTCGCTGGACTTCTCGCCTGGAGGCATGGTTTCACACTTCATCCCCAGGGCGTGCAGGGCAATGGGATAAAAGACCTTAACAATGTGAACGGGGGTTTACTTTAGGATGATCCG
>JAUVEQ010000169.1 GCA_030594725.1 Methanobacteriota archaeon | reverse complement strand
CAGTTCCTCGTACTCGCCGATATCCAGCTCCATGTAGATGGCATGATACCTGCTGAACCTGTTCGGACCTCGCAGCGCTCGCATCTCGAGGATTTCCACGTTCATCACCCCTTATCGGCGCGATGAGGGATGGTCAACCTGGATTTAAATATTCCCTTGTCATCAGGTCGTACCCGTACCCCTTCACGAGGGTGTGGACGATGACGTTCTGGACCGCGATGGCCTGTCCGATCTCAATGTCGGTTATATTGGACTGGGCGATGTGGCGTCCGTCGAAGATGACGATGAGTCCATTGCCGATGGCCTCGAGGAGATGCCCGTCTCTGATGATGACCCCGGTGTCCTCTCCCAGGCCCAGACCGATGGTCCCGGGGTTGGAGGTAACCGTGGTCATCAGCCTGCTGAAACGCCCCCGTATGATAAAGTGGCTGTCGATGATGACCTTCCGCACCAGGCCGATGCCGGTGGACATCTGCACGGTGCCCTTCCGGAGGGCCTCGGAGCTCTCACCCTCGTAGATCATGGTCTCGGCCAGGGCGCTGGCCCCGGCGCTGGTCCCCGCGACGACGCACCCCTCCTCGAAGTACCTTCGCTTGACCTCCCGCAGGAGGGGCGAGCCACCCAGGATGCTGGTTATCCTCAGCTGGTCACCGCCGGTGAAGAAGATGATGTCGGCCTCCCGGACGAGGGTGACGTGGCCTCCGTTCATAGCCTCCTCACGGTTCGCTATGTTCAGGTGATGGATATGCCCAACACCGATCCTTTCAAAGGCCCTCCTGTAGTGCTCCTCCATCCGTTCCGGTTCGGAGCTGGCGCTTGTGATCAGGGCTATCGATGGGTTCTCCTTTCCGGTTAGTTCGATAGTAACCCTCAGGATCTCGAGGTCGTCCTCCTTGTCCTCGTTCCCCCCGATGGCGACGAGGATGCCCTTGGGTATCGTGTGACCATCGTTCCTGTGGTTATCGTAGCTCTCGAGCACGAGTATCGTCCCAGTAGCTGGTTATCGATATTTAAACCCGAGTATCGGGGACCATCCCCGGCCCTCGTGTTCCATGATATTGATGCCGTATCCCTGGCTTGCCTCGGCTGGCGGAGGTGTGGCGTTGGGCCGTGGAAGAAAGGCTCCTCCACTGCTTCCCTGAGACCCTACCACTTCCGTTCCGGGTACATCGCCCCGGATGACGAGCTGATTCCGCTCATATTCTTGGAGGATTTTGAGGGATGTCGTTCTCATACACTATAGACCGCGTGGGGCGCCTAGAGGTCGATTGTCATGGGAGCGCTCAGAAGCCATATGTAGCCCCCGATGATGCACATGAGGCTGATACAGGTCATTATAACCAGGTAGGTCGGGTCCGGTTTCATGAATGAGCCGGACCTGCTGGCTCCCATGCCCCATATTATGAAGAACACCACCCCGACGGTCAAGAAGACGATCGGATTGATCCAGGTGATGTTGGCCCATAGCAGAAATGCGGCAAGGATCTGGGCGCCAGGTCGCCTCGCGTAGAAGGCGCATATTGTCCCGTAGACGACGACCAGGAAGACAGAGATCCCGTAAACGATGATGGCGATGATGACAAGGTCGATGGCTTCGGACAGGAGGTACAACAGCTCCTCGAGGAGTATCACGAACGCGGGAACTAGCAGGATGATGGCCACCAGCAGCATGAACCCGTTCTGCTTGTACACCTTCCGATGCTCGTCCTTCACCGGGTCCGAGGACCGTATCAGCTCCCCCTCGCCGTAGTTCCACCCCTTCGTCACAGGGACCTTGGCCTCTCCGCCGCAGTAGGGGCAGTACCTGAGGTCGGGATTGAACTTCCGACGGCACTCGCTGCACACGTTATGCATCTGTATCCGCGATAGATATTCTGTTGTCTGGAATATATTATGTTCGACCGGAGGATCGCAACCGAGGTGATCGACCTCGGCCAAGGTTTCGGGCGATATCAATCCTTCGAGTTACCTTCAAGCACGTCCAGGCCAGCGGCGACGCTCATGTCCTCCGCAGAGGTTGGTTCCTTGTGCTTCATGTTCTCCATGAACCGATCGATGACCTCTTCCTTGGATGGAGCGGTGTCCTCCCGCTTCACCAGCTGCCAGGGCGTCATGATCTCGATGCCCTTGGCGTAGAAGATCTCCTGTATGTTCTGCATCAGCGATGACTTTATCGGGAAGTATCGGTCGACCTTGTCGGTGAACGCTCTCAGCTTGTAGTTGATCGAATAGTCCGTGAACTTGGTGACCATCGCCTGGGGTTTCGGGTCCTTGACGATACCGGTGGTGCCCTTTGCCCCGTTCTTGAGGCAATCCAGGACGATGTCGGCGGGAATATCGTATCCGATCCCCAGGTCCACCTCGATACCGATGTTCTTCATCTTCGAGAAGTTCTTGATGTCCTGTGCCAGGATCAGGTTGTTGGGGATCTCGATGATCTCGTTGTTGAAGGTCCGAAGCTGGGTGAAGAAAGAGGATATCTCAACGACCTTTCCGAACTGGCCATCGGCTATCGTCACATAATGCCCCGGTTCGATGGGCTTGAGCCTCATGAGGACGATGCCCGACAGGGCATTGCCGAGGGCACCCGTGGTGGTCATGGCCACTATCATACCCACCGTGGTGGTGAGCAGGGCCATGATGAGGGCACCCATCTCCTGCATCCCCGCCATCGTCAGGAGTGTGAAGAGGAAGAGGACGGTAAAGAGGCCAATGATGCCGAACTTGACGATGAGACCCAGGATGCTCAACATCTGGGGAGAGAACTTGGTGGAGGTCTCCTTCAACTGCACCATGGTGAGCTTCACGAAACGACTGGTGATGAAGAACAGGATGACGATGATGACCAGTAGGATCAGGTACCCGAAATTGGAGTCAATGAAACGGTTCATGCCACCTGAGATCTCGTCGGCCAAACCCGCGCCAGCGAGGGGAATGAGCAGGATGAGGAACCCGATCACCATGATAACGACGTATCTGAGGATCCCGTGGATGAATATGTACGCGGTCTCGGGGATATCCGAGCCTTCCCTCTTCCTCTTGGCCCTTAGCCGGACCATGAGATTGTCGACCAGCATCAGGACGAACCGGCCCATTACCCAGAGGAACAGAACCCAGAGGAGGGCATACAACCAGAACCGGATCCACTTCGCCGCCACTGCGTCTCCCACATCAAGGACGGCTCCAAGTACGAATAGGCTCGCATACAGAAGAGCTACCTTACCAAAACCCGTGGCAGCGTACGCGATGACCTCGGCCTGGGCCTCGTTCACCCTATCGTGCTCTTTCCCGTGCCATGCTTGAACACGCTTCCTGAACACGAAGTAGAATACGATAAGGCCGAAGACCACCGCGCCCCAGATGGCGATCCCTGTCCAGGTAGTGATGATGAAGTTGCTCCAATCGTCGAAGGAGGGCGGAGCTCCAGTGTAGACCACATCGATATTAACCTCGAAATCGCCGGGGACCACGAATGGTCCTATCTTCTTTTCCCCCGCGATCTCGCCGTTGTCGTACGCGGTCACGAAGAGGTTACCGATGGGCACGTCCAATGCGTAGGTCCCATCCGTTCCGGTGACCGTCTCGTTGCGGTAGGAGTTGTCGAGCCCATCGAAGACGACCCTCGTTTCGCGAGCCTTCTCGCCATCGAACTTGAGGACCCCATGGATGTGGACAACCTCGTCCAGGGCGAACGAGACGAAAACGTCATGGATACCAGGAGAGGGATCGATGTAGATGTCCGTGGCGTTGTGCATCTCCTGGTCCTGGATGAAGACCCTCATGTTGTAAACGCCGTACGGAAGGTTGAACTTGTACTCCCCATCCTCGTTGGTGCTCCGTGCCTGAATGTATCCCTTGTCGCTCTCCACGAGGACGTAGGCATGGGGGACCGGAGAATCGTAGTGGAGGTTGAACACGACCCCCGAGAGGGCGCCCGAATCGGCCAGCTCATCGGAATCCGCGGCCGTCGCGGTCGGAAGGGCCATGACCAGAAGCGACAGAGAGATGAGCAGGAAGATGCTCCTATTGATGATGGGATTCGATAACCTACGCATGCTCTCCCCGATTCTGCCCAATAGTGCTGGTAGGTAAATAAGAATACCCATCGGAGGGCGGGACCGACGTTAGCTCAGATGAGTTTTCACAGGAGCGACCATCGTATCGCGGCCAACGAGCCTACTGTGGACCCAAGGCCTTCTTGACGTACTTCTTGGTGTAGGGGCAGACCGCGATGCAGATGCCGCAGATCGTGGACTGTATGCCCTTCTCCTTCGTCACCTGCAGGATGTGCTCATGGCAGGCGAAAGCGTCGTAGTACTCCTCCCGGTCCAGCCCTTTGATCCAGTCCTCTCCCGTGGGGGCATTGGCGGGACAATGCTGCACGCACGCCATGCAATCGCCACAGTAGGAGGCCCCGATGGGCGCCTCCTTGCCCTCCAGGCTGGCATCTGTGAGAACCACGGCCATCCGGATCGCGGACCCGTACTCCTTGGTCACCAGGAGGCCGCACTTGCCGATCCATCCCATGCCCGCCCGGGTGGCCACTGTCTTGTGGGGCAAGGGGGTCTGCAGGTCTATCCAATCGATGTCCTCGCCGGTGGGTGCCCGGGGTATCGCCTCGAAGCCCCATCCCCTCAGGATCTTGACCGCCTCCCTGCACAGCTCCTTCAGCAGCTCGTTCTTCTCGAGGTACTCGATCTCGTAGAACTTGGTGGGTCCCCCGGTTATGTCATCGACCACGCGGGGTTTCAGTGCCACCGCGATCCAGACGGCGTAGTCCATGTCCTTTCTGGGTTCTTCTGGCAACATGGAGAGGTCTGCGAAACCCACAAGGGATGCTCCCTTGTGCATCAGTAACTGTGTCAGGTTGTCCTCTAGATGGCTCATGTCAGATCCATTCCTTGCTCAAACGTAACTGTTCGGTGGAGGCTCGGGCTCCTCACCATAAACCTGATTGGGCCCAATGAACCTTCGCATCCGAGTCTCACGCAATAGACCTTTCCGGATCTCGTAGCAAGCGTGGCACTCGCTTGCGTACTGCGGGTCCGTATCGATCCCCTGGGCCTTCGCCAGGGCCTCGGGTCCGCCCTCGATAAGGGGGCCCAGGACCGGGTGGGCATGGGGGTCGTAGCCCTTGACCAGCTGGGGCAGGCTGCTGTCCCACACATTTCCAGCCAGGATCCCCTGGCAGATGTGCACGTTGCCGTAGGGGTCAACGTGGATCCGGGTAGGCCGCTCCAGTTCCTCGTGGGGGCACTCCGTGAACTGCCCAAGGTGATGCACCTCGAGTCCTTCCACAAGCTCGTGGGCGGCCCTCCCTCGGAGCATGGCGGGACTGGCCTCCTCCCCGGGTCGAGGCAACGAGGCGTCCTTGCACTCGTCCTCCCGTGGGTCGCACACGCTGATGACGTTGACATCAAGACCCAGTATGTTGGCCGCGTCCACGAGGTTGCGTCCGTGGGTCATGGCGTCCCCTGTTCCATGCAGACCGTCGATGCTGACATCCAAGGAGGAGAGGCCCAGTTCCTTGAGGGGACGCAGCCACATCTCGCCGTCCGGTACCGTGGTGGCGTAATACCCGCAGGTGACGATACCCGATGACAACCCGAGCTCCCCAACCTGCCGGACGCCCCGCTCGACAAGGGGATAGTAGAGCATTGGTTCCCCGCCCTCGAAGTACACCCTCTCCACGCCGTCGATCGAAGCAGCCTGGTCGATGAGTCCCTCCATCTCCATCATGGACATCGAACCCGGTTGGTTGGGACCGCAGTGAAGGAAGCAGTGGGAGCACTCGTAGGTGCACCTGTAGGTGAGGACTATGTGGACCGACCTGAGGGGCATCCCGGATGGCACGACCCCGTAATGGAATTCGCCAGCATATATATTTGAACGTCGTGCCGACCGGGGTGACAGAGCATGCGTCAGATTTATCAGAGACAATCGTGTTCCGCCCGCCATGGGTCCCGTACGTCTCGGCCTCTCGACCCCCACCTTCGTCAACACCGTGGAGGAGTTCCTGGAGCGTACGGCCCGGGACGGGTGGGACTTCGCCGAGTTCAACCACCTGGACCTGCCGCCCTTCAGTCCCGAGCTCCTTGACACGGAGGCGAGGGAGGGGGTCCGGCGAAAGGCCGACGACCTGGGACTGGAGCTGACCCTCCACGCGGGGGACTGGGACCTGCTGACCCTGGACCCCGGGTTCCTGCGCTACTCCAAGGAGAGGTCGCGCCAGGAGGCCCAACTTGCCCACGACCTGGGAGCGGTCTACCTCAATTCCCACATAGGTTTCCCCGAGCGGATGGTGCGTCACGAGGGCGGGTCCATCTGGGCCGACGAGCACTTCGATTACCAGGGACGCATCGACGATGCCGTCGCCCACCTGGCCTCCGTCGCCGACGAGCTTGATGTGCGCATCCTCTACGAGAACACCTACCGTCTGGTGGAGCCCCTGATGGAGGCAATCAACGAATGCACGTCCCCGAACCTGGGCTTCCTGCTGGATGTCGGGCACGCCAACATCTATGGCAACATCCACAAGGTACACGCCATGATGTCGTCCCGGGGCAAGCTCTTCGCGATGCATCTTCACGATAACAACGGAAGGCGGGACCAGC
>JAUVEQ010000419.1 GCA_030594725.1 Methanobacteriota archaeon | reverse complement strand
CCCTGACATGTGGCCACTCCCTACCCATGTATCTCCGATTGGATCCCCCGGAGGTAGTATTGATTAAATGGGTAGATTGGTATTTAATCCATTCGGACACCGATGATACCAGAAAGCCCCCTGGTGGCCTTCGTTCTCCTGACGATGGGGGTAATCGTGGTACCCTTTCCGGGTCCAATCGGGCGCACCAGGTCGCGTCGTTTCCAGGGGTACACCTAACCAGAACTCTCAAATACGTGTTGGCACGTGTTCACCAACGGTGGTTGTGATGAACCCCAGACGATCCAAGTACCTGGCGGTGATGATCGGCATTGCATTCCTGTCGTCCCCGCTCATCCTGTTGACCAGCTCACCGAACGCCTCGGCCTCGCCTGTGGTCGTTGAGGAATTCATCGGCGATGTCCCGATCGCCAACCTCACCTTCGTGGACGATCGGGTGAACCGTACCCTGGCTGTGGAGCTGCCCAGAGGAGCGACGATACTGAACGCATCCCTCGTCCTCGAGGGTCTACCTGGTCTTCTTCCCAATAAGTACCAGCTCGACTTCGTGAACGGAGCCCTCGGGAAGGACGTATGGGCCTACCACGAGGAGAACAAGGGAATCCACCCGCCCTCCGTAGACCCCCTCAAGAGCGGATGGACGGGTGCCAACAAGAAGGAGTACACGAGCCTTGCAAAGAACGACAACACCTATTGGCATACCATGACCAATGTCCAGCAGGTGCCACCCTACGAGTGGCCCATGCACCTGTTCCACTTCAACCCGGGCTTTTCCAACGCCACGTCCCTGTTCATCTCGTGGACCGGCCACGGGTTCAACCGCGTGAACGCGACCAATCCGGGTCATGCCGAGCTATGGTTGTACAACCACACCGGCACCAAATGGGAGGAGGTCGCGAACTACTCGTCCCGCCTGGCCTCCGACTTCGAGCTCAACTACACCGCAATGACATCCACGCCGTTCATCTCCTCGAACGGTTCCGTCGACGCCATCGTCGTTGGAGCCCATTCGGATGGGGGGGGGCCGGGCGGCAGGATCGGAAACGGGGAGCTGTATACTGATTATATCGAGATCGTCCTCGGATACGACCCGGTCGTCCAGTTCCCCTACGACATCACCCTGGAGATAGGGGGCACCAACGTCACCACCTACTACAACTACCTTGATGACGAGCTCGTGATCGATGACACCCACGACCTCAAGGGCATCATCCAGGCCGTCATCGATCGGGAACATGTGTTCCCCGGGAACCTGACCATTCCCTTCAACTTCTCCGTCGGCAACAGCACCATGGGCGGCCTGCAGGTCCGGGACCTGGTCATCGAGTACGAGCCCGTGGTGAACCTGCCACCCGTCTGGATGGGTCCCGCTGAGGTCGAGACCCTCGAGGACGAACTGTGGACCGACGTGATGGACCTGTTCGCGGCCTTCCCGGACGACCACAACACGGGGGCCCTATCATTCCAGGTCGTCACCGTCTCGGACCCGACCAACCTGTCGGCCCGCATCGGTTGGGACGGTACCAACCGGTCCCTGGAGGTCCAAGGCGCCCCCGACTTCTTCGGCGAGGCGACATTGAGGATCATGGCCACCGACCTGTTCGGCGCCTCCGGGAACTCCACGGATATCACAGTGAGGGTACTCCAGACGGCGGACACGCCCAGGTTGGTCGATCCCGGATCCTTCACGGTGGCAGAGGGGGACACCATCCATCACGTTTTCGATGTGGACGACCCGGACCTTCCGGACGATGCGTTCACCTTCTCCGACAGCAGCGACTGGCTGGACATCGACGAGAGCACCGGGGAGATCGTTTGGACCCCTGACGGGACCCAGGTGGGTCCCCACAGGTTCCTTGTCTCGGTCGTCGATCGCTTCGGTCTCTCGGACAGCATCAACGTGAACATCATGGTGACCGATGTCAACCAGGCTCCCACGATAACCTCCGCGCTGGAGATCGACACCGTCCAGGACGAGACCGTCCACTACACCATCAGGGCAGAGGACCCGGATGTGCCCTTCGGGGACCATATCTCTTACGAGGCCTTTGCGGATGGTATCGTCATCAACGTGGAGAGCGCCACCGGGATAATGTCCTTCACGCCCACCAACGACCACGTGCCCAGCTTCGAGATCACCCTCCGGGCCACCGATGACCTGGGCGAGCAGGACGAGGTCACCCTCCTGGTCAACGTGGAGAACAAGAACGACCCCCCCGAGCTGACGATGAACGCTCTGCTCACCTACGACCAGAACGAGGAGGTCTCGGTACAGCTCGAGGTGTTCGATCCCGACCTGGGCCTCGACCTGGAAGAGCCCGAGACGCTCACCTTCGAGACAACGGGTCCGGACGAGATGGTGGCAGACCCTGAGGGTCGGATAAGGTTCACCGCTGACCAGTCCCTCGTGGGCGACCACTCTGTCGTCTACATCGTCATAGACAGAGCTGGTGCCAGGGACTCGATCACCGTCGTGTTCACCATCGTGGATGTGAACGACCTGCCCGAGATCACGAACAAACCCACTGGTGCCACCATCGTCGATGAGGACGAGGACCTGGTCATCCAGCTCGAGGGCATTGACCTGGACGATGACACCATCACGTGGTCCGATGACTCGGACGTGGTGGACATCGACCCTGCCACCGGGAGGATCGAGTTCACCCCTGGCCAGG
>JAUVEQ010000371.1 GCA_030594725.1 Methanobacteriota archaeon | reverse complement strand
CTTCTCGGGCGAGGTCAATCGGAGCTGCTGCCCCATCGATTCGAGCTCCGTGTCATAGCTGGTGACCAGCCTGTCGAATGACTGCACGAGCATACGCAGCAAGTCCAGCTCCTTGTCCTGGTTGGTCACCTGACGCTCCAGAAGGGCTATCTGTCTCGCGGTCGACCGGCTCCTGCGGATAGCGATGATGACGGTCACGACGAGTGCGACGACAGCGAGGATAAGACCCCAATCCATGGTTGCCGAAGGAGCCTGGTCCGAATTAAATATATCGAACGGGAGTCCACTGGCACTTCGATTTCGAACTGATACCAAACGATTAATAAACCCCCAAGGACCCTTTAAGTTCAGATAGGGGTATCTGGTGGGGTCACATTGGCTTTGACACTAAGACTTATTCAAGGAGCCGAATGTAAACTAACTTCACGACATTGGTCGAGTTGTTCTACGATGAGCCTGTTGTTGTTATTCCTTATCTTGATCACTGCTGGATTCATCTTGATGCCAACGGCTGCTGCTGCTCCTCAAGCCCATGACAGCATTTCCATCGAAGGTGACGATCAGTTCGTGCTGGCCAATGGTGTGACCAGCGGGAGCGGGACCCAGGCGGACCCCTTCGTGATAGAGGCCCTTGAGATCTCGGGGCCCGAACGGTACGCCGTGTACCTCAAGGATACCACCAAGCATGTGGTCATAAGGGACATCAATATCATGAACACCACCGGCGTCGACGTAGGGATCCAGCTGGAGAACGCGGATAACGTGGTCGTGGAGAACATCACCATGGAAGGGATGGTGATGAACCTCTACATCATCCACTCTTCCCAGGTCGATGTCACCCACGTCACTGCCATCGGTGGCAAGTTCGACATCCACATGACCGACAACCTCACCGTGGAGGGATACCACAGGACAGCAGGGAACACTTCGGTGATATACCACGGCGTTTGGATCAATAGGGCCAGCGAACTGGTCTTCAACAACAGCTCAGTGGAGGGCATCGGCACCGTCGGCATATACATGGACTCCTGCAGTGACTTCACTATCTCGAACACCTCGGTGACGAACGTGACAATCCTGGCAATGGACGTGAGGAACGGTTGGGCGAACCAGGGGAACCTCCTCTCTGACCTCATCGTCTCCAACTGTGGACGTGGCATCATCATCAAGGAGACCGACGATCTGGCCATCATCGGGGTCAATGTTGAGGTCTCCGATTTCTACAACATCAACGTGACGGGTAGCGACCGTCTGGTGCTCAAGGGAAACCGGCTCATCTCCCAGGGGTTGTATCTTGAGGGGGACCCCTGCGACCCTGTGACGGGGTTCTACGACAACACCATCGACGGGATACCGATCCACTACTTCTCGGGTGATATCGACAGGGTGATCGAGGGATACATCTCCCAGGTGTTCCTACTCGACTCCACTGGCTGCACGCTCAGGGACCTGGATCTGCTTGCCCCATCCTTCATCAGATGGTCCAACTCCACCACAATAGAGAATTGCACAGTATCTGACAAGATACTCGGGTTCATGCTGGAGGAATGCGACGACTCGAGGATGGTGGGGTCGACCGTTACCAACTGCTCGACGGGTTTGCTCGTCCATGATTCGGACCGCCTACTGGTGGAAGGCAACCAATTCAACCGATGTGGCCTGGGAATCGAGTTCCGGTCCAACGAGCACTGGCAGTACAAGAACGAGAACCAGACGATTAGGGACAACTCGTTCGAGGAGGGAGGGCTAGGAATCGTTCTCCTCAAGGTCGACAATACCATCATCACGGGAAATGTGTTCACAGACATGCTGCGAGCAGGCATCAGGGTACGGGATTGTTACTATGTGCTCATAGAGTCCAACGAGATGTTGGACAACGACCAATTGGACATAGACCTCTGGAATGTAATGTACCTGAACATATCGAGCAACGAGTTCAAGGGCTCCAACAGTTCGATCCGGACCGACCGATTCGACCTGTCGGCCATCTATAATAATACCTTCACCAACAGCAGCAGAAGCATCCTCCTGAGGGGTAGCCGGAACCACATCACCTGGAACACCATCTCCAACACCCAATACTATGGCCTTTCAATATACGGAGGGTCGAACATCGTCCATCACAACAACTTCACCGGGAACGGGTGGGACATCAATTACATCAAGGGGAGTCAGGTGTACGACGCGAGCACGAACTCCACCCAGTGGGACGATGGAGAGGAAGGTAACTACTGGGGTGACTACGAGGAGAAGTACCCCAGCGCGACCCGGAATGGCAACATCTGGTCGGAACCCTATCAAATCCCAACGGACACGATGTATGAGTTGTACGACCGGTTCCCCCTGGTGGAATGGGAGCGGTCGTCCCCTGACCCAGTGGTTTATTGCGATGCTGGCGAAGACGTTACAGTCGACGAGGGGGCCGAGGTCCATTTCAATGGTTCTTTCGAATACTACGACCAGGACCTCCTCAACTTCACGTGGACCTTCGATGTGGGCGACGGGACCGTGACCCTTTATGGTCGTGGTCCAACCTACACCTTTCTTGTGCCGGGGTATTACCAGGTTCTATTGCAGGTGGAGGACATCCACGAGTACCGCGTGTTCGACTCGATGAAAGTGACCGTCCTCGACACGAAGCCTCCCACTGCTGATGCGGGCGAGGACATCTCGGCGGAGGTGTTCACCGAGATCACCCTGGACGCCAGCGGGTCCCACGACACCGGGGGCATCGCCAGTTACTTCTGGACCATCGAACTCGAGGACGAGACGATCACCATCACTGGCAAGACCGTGGATTTCCTATGTATCATTCTCGGCAAGTTCAACGTCATCTTGACCGTGTGGGACAATGCCGACCACTATTCGGAGGACACCCTCGTCCTGACCGTCGTGGACATAGTGTCTCCAAAGGCGGATGCCGGCGATGACACGGAGATCCTGCAGTTCGGGACGGTGGAACTGGACGCCTCGAGGTCCACTGATAATGTCGGCATCGAGGAGTACGAATGGTCCATCGACATCGGGGACGAGACCATCACCATGGACGGAAAGGTGGTGACCTACACATTCAACGAGGCGGGAGATTACCTGGTCACACTGTGGGTGCGGGACACCTCGGGGAACGAGGACGAGACCTATCT
>JAUVEQ010000074.1 GCA_030594725.1 Methanobacteriota archaeon | reverse complement strand
GAGATGGCCATGGACCTCACCGAGGTCACAGGCCGTGTTGTGTTCATGACCGTATCCGACAAACTGCCCGGGGAGGACACACTCTGGTCCAAGGCCAAACGCTCCGATGTCAAGCTCCTCTTCCTCTCAATGCTCCTGGAGGTCAGTGGCGAGGGCGAGGTCGAGAAGGTCCGTGTCCACGATCTGGACGAGGACGAGGAGTACGAGCTCTTCGTCGATTCGGTAATATTATTAGACTGAAGTCCGCACATCACGGGAGACCCGCCCCGGCAGGTGCATACCCGGTCCAGGGTGGGGCCAGGAGGGAAGGAATGTCGCGTGAGGCCCACATCGGTGGAGCTACCCTGGGGACTGTCACGATCACCCTGACCGTCGCCGTGCTGATGCTCATGATGGCCGTCACGGTGATCGCGGGTGTGATGTACGTCTTCCCAGCATGACGCCGGGACCGACCCGCCGCTCAATGGCTGTGTCCGTGGCCGTCACCATGTTCGTGGCCGCCTCCGCTGGCGCCATGGGCTTGCTTGCTGGCCCTCTGCGGTCCGTGGCCTTGTCCCTGTCCGTGACCATGATCGTGACCGTGACCATGCTCACCGGGAGCGCCCTCTGGATGCTGCAGGTTGCCGAATGCCCTGACCACGACCTCGGACAGGGCTGGATGGATTATCTGTGCCCTGGCCAGTGGATAGAACGTCTGGTCGCCCGCGTTCATGAGGTCCACGACAAGCTGGACCAGTACCGAGGCCTGGGGTCCGACGATGTGGGCGCCCAGTATCTTGTTGTTGGACGCGTCCACCACAACCTTGACGAAGGCCTCCTGGTCCCCCATCGCGAAGCCCTTGGCCGAGTCGTAGTAGAAGTACTTGCCAACGTGGATGTGGAGGCCCGCGTCGATGGCCTGCTGCACGGTCATGCCGACGGAGCCCACCTGGGGCCACGTGAAGACCGCGCTGGGGATGGCGTGCTCGTCGACCTTCACCTTCGAGTCCTGGAAGGCGTTGCGGAACACGACATCGGAATGGTAGTTGGCCGTGTGCCTGAACTGGCCCCGGTTCACGCAATCGCCCAAGGCCCAGATGTTCTTCCGGGTGGTCTCCAGGAGGTCGTTGGTCTTGATCCAGCCCTTCTCGTCAACCTCCACGCCCGTGACCCATGGCTTGAGCATGTCCGCGTTGCTCACGCGTCCGCCGGCCAGGAGGATCTCCTCGGCGGATACCTTGTACTCCTTGCCCGTTCCCAGGTCGCGGACTATCATCTGCTTGCCGCTGGCGTCCTTTGAGGCGGATATCGCCTCGAAGTTCACCAGCACCCGCATGCGACGGGCCATGCCCGCGAGCACCGCGGTGCTGACCTCGGGGTCCTCCCCCTTCAAGAGCCTGGGGTTGCGGCCCACGATGGTCACCTCCACGCCCATGGCGGAGAGGAAGTGGGAGAACTCGGTGGCGATGTAGCCGCCGCCCACCACTATGATCGATCTGGGAAGCGCCTCCAGGTCGAAGATGTTCCGGTTGGTCAGGTAACCCACGGCCTCGATGTCCTTGATAGGGGGGATGTAGGGCTTGGCGCCGGATGCGATGACCATCTTGTCCGCAGTGATCCTCTTCTTGCCCACCTGGATGGTCATGTCGCCCACGAACTCGCCCGGTTCGTTGTAGAAGTCGAAGTTAGGTGTGGCGGCCACACCCTTCGCCATGGGTTCGCGGCCATCCAGGACGATCTCCCAGGTCCGCTTCCGGATGAGGGAATAGTCCGCCTTCTCCAGCTTCATGTGCACACCGATGGCCGCCGCGTCCTCGGCCTCGCGGATCACGTCGGCCGCGGTCGTCCAGACCTTGGACGGGATGCACCCCCTGTTGAGGCATGTGCCCCCGATGGGGTCCTTGTCGATGACTGCAACCTTGAGTCCCATGGAGTGAGCCTGGGCGGCCACGTTCTGGCCAGCGCCGGTACCGATCACAATAAGGTCATAATGGGTCATGTAAATCCACCTCCGGGCGACCAGGGGGTCCGCTACGTGCGTGTAGAAACCACCTTCCCGCCCACGCTGGAACTAGTCAGGCCATCTTAAAAACCTTTTCCACGTACCAGTAAGTGGCGCTTCCCAATGGGATGGCCCGGGCTGGGCGTTCAGGGGGAGTGCCAGAATTGGCGGGGCCTATCGGTTCACGACCACGCGGAGGAGAAGGGCCATCATGTACTCGCACATGGTCATCTTCTCGTCGCCTCGCTCGAAGTAGGGACAGCCCTCGCACGGGGGATCACCATGGAGGTGGTCCTCCTGGATGAACTTGGCATACCACTCCATCATGTAGGTGGTGAGCTTGATGAGTCCGTTGAAATCGCACTCGTCCCTTTCCTCGTCAACCATGCGGTACCCGATATGTAATCAGCATGAGATTATTAAATATCTCCCTCGGGGTTCTCAAAGATGACTACCTTGACCGCACCCATGTTCTGCAGCGACCGGAGGAACATCAGGAGACGATGCAGGGCCGTCTCCTCCTCTGCACCAATATGCTCTATCGTGGCGTCGGTGATCTCGCCCAGGGTCCGTTCTCCGTCGATCGATCTCCAGACGAAGGACCCGAACTCGTCCAGCCGGAGGTTGTAGGTCTGGTCCTTTCCCAGCACCTGGACGAGGCCCTTCCCCAACCGACCCTTGAACCTGGGGGCGGCGATGACGACGAGGCCCTCCTCCTCGCGCCAGTCCACCAGCGGGAGGGCCACCCAGGATCGCTGCCTGGCACGAAGGTCCCGAAGCGCCACCTCCCCCTCTGGGGAGAGCCCCTTCTTCGTCTTCTTCTTCGCCTTCTTCTTCGCCTTCTTCTTCGTCCTCTTCTCCGTCCTCTTGCGGGCCATCGGGCCGTCATGGCCGTAGCTGGGAGATAAACATTGGCCACCGCCCGAAGCTCACTTCAGAAGCTTCGGATGCTCCTCATGGGTCTCCTCCTGGTCCAGGTCACGCCATGCGACGTAGCCGATGAGGAAGGCCATGTACAGGAACACTGGCAGACCCGCAAGGGCGGGAGCGCCCTCAACGACGGCAATGCTGATGCCCGCCACGACCAGCGCCGCCAGCAGCACGCCCATGATGGCCTCCCCTGCTATGAGGCCGGAACTGAACAGGACGCCCTTGTTGTGGACCTCCTCGCGCAGGGTCTCCACCTCGGCCTCGTACTCCGCCTCGACCTCCTCGGGAGCCTCGGGGGAGAGGGGACGTATCGCCTTGTCGATGCGTCGGTCCACAAGCCACTTGACGATGCCGCCGATCATGATGGGCGTGGTCATCAGCCAGGGCAGGTAGATACCGATGGCGACGGCCATGATGACGATCTTGATCTTCTTGACCTCGATCAGGATGATCATGACAACACCCATGAGACCCCCCGCGATGACCATGACCCAGTCCATGTTGCCCTTGAAGATGCCTTCGACGATGGCCATCATCAGGAATGCCTGGGGGGCCTGGAGGCCCTCGCCGATAACGTATGCCTCGTGGAGGATGTTGACGACGGGAGCGATGACCGCCGCGGCGGCTATCACGCCGATTATCAGGCCCACCTGCAATTTCCATGGGGTCGACCCGAGGATGTAACCGGACTTGAGGTCCTGCAGGTTGTCCCCGGCTATCGCGGCCGCGCATGCTACGACGGCGCCCACGGCGATGACGGCCACCATACCCTCGACCCCCCTGGCACCGAGGGCGTACAGGAGGATCGATGTGAACATGATGACGATGATCGTCACCCCCGAGAGCGGGTTGTTGGACGAGCCCACGATGCCCGCAATGTAGCCCGCGATGGCTGAGAACACGAACGCGGCCACCATGACGATGAGCCCTGCCACGATGGCGACGAGGAGGCTTCCCGACAGGTACCAGATGATACCCATTACCGGAATGGTCAGGATCACGGCCATGCCCATCGATATGTGTGGAGGGATGTCCCGCTCGGTCCTGGGTAGGGCGTTCATGTCGACCCTCTTCCCGAAGATCCCGGCACTGGCCTCCGAGATGCCCTTCTTGATGGCCGCCCGGATGGTCCAGAGGGTCCATAGGCCACCCACCAGCATCGTCCCGACGCCGAAGAACCGGACCCTGGTGATGGGGTCGAAGAGGAAGTCATCCGGGGAGATCGTCGAGATGATGGGAAGGACTATGAACCAACCGAGGAAACCACCGGTGAACACCATGAGGGCGATGTGGGGTCCGATGATGTATCCCACGCCAAGGAGCGCCACGCTGTACTCTGTCCCGATGTGGATGAGGGTCTTCTCCCCTATCTGGAAGGTCCCGCCGAGCCGCGAACCCCAAAGGCCCAGGCTGACGGTGCCGAAGCGTGTCTCAAGGGCGGTCGCGAGCCGGAAGAGCAACCCCAGGAAGAAGGCGGAGAACACGTAGATCACCGCCTTGCCGCTGCCCTCTCCCGCCTTCAGCACCTCGGCGGCCGCTATCCCCTCGGGGTACGGGAGCTGCTGATCGATAATGAGGATGCGGCGGAGGGTTATCGAGAACAGCACGCCCAGGGTGCCGCCGACGGCCGCGATGACCAGCACGACGAAGTAGTTCAGCTGCTCCCATATGGGTTGTCCTTCCTCGTCGAGCATGAGCAGCAGGGCGGGGAAGGTGAATATGACGCCCGCTGCAAGGGCCTCGCCCGCAGCGGCGATGGTCTTGCCCAGGTTGCTCTCCAGGATCGTGGCGGTCTTGAAGATGCCGACCTTGTAAAGACCCCGGAGGATGGCCATGAAGATGACGGCCGCGGGAATGGCCGCGGAGACCGTCATGCCCACGTACAGGCCAAGGTACGCGTTCGCCGCGGACATCAGGATGGAGAGGCCGATGCCCAGTAGCACGGCCTTGAGGGTCATCTCCGGGATGGACATGTCCGCGCTTATGTACGGCTTGTGCTCTTTGGTGGTCCCCCCGTCCCCTCCCCCCTGGGCCATATCATACGACCCCCGGGTTCTCGATCAGACGGCCCACGTAGAACTCGTAGCTGAAGGTCACCGTCCAGTCGTTGCCGGAGTCCCTGAGGCCCGCGGGCTGGACGGACACCGTGATGGACCAATCGCCCGTGGCGTTGGTGTAATCGTGGTCCTCGAAGTGCTCCATATCATCGTCGGTGGGGATGGTCTCCAGATCGAAGACGACGAGAAGCTCGCCAGTGGTGCCCGAGATCTCCTGGGCGCCCTGGTCAAGGGTGGAGGGGCCCTCCACATGCAGGGTGAGGGTATCGTCCCTTCGGCCCAGGGGACCCACGAACTCGTCGTCGGTCCAAGAGAGCCTCACAGTGACGCGGGTCAGGTTGTGCTCCCTGATTTCAATGGGCACGACCTGGTGGTTGTGCCCGTCCACGCGGGGGGGGGTGCCGCTTCCGGTGTACCAGTCCGCGATGTAGTCGGGCAGGAGGTTCCCTGGGGGCTCCAGGGGTCCGACGGCGAATGCGGCACCGAGGCTCAAGGAGATGAGAAGGCAGATGACACCTATACCAGCCATTCTCTTATCTCGTGGTGTCATGGATATGCCTCACCAGAGAACGAAGGGTGCGTAGAAAAGGATATCGGTCACGTTGGCATCGCTGGCTACGTAACCAACTGCCGTTCTATCCGTCGCCGCCGCAGCCTTTTTCTGTCCCCGCGTCCCTCATCCCACGAGGAGGCCCGAGATGGTCGAGGAGACTGTGCTGGTCACGGGAGGTTGCGGTTTCATCGGCCTGAGGCTGGTCGCAGCCCTCAAGGCCGCCGATCACTCGGTCCGGGTCCTCGACATACACAGGGCCGATTTCGAGAGGGTGGAGGCTCTTGGCGCAAAGGCCTTCAAGGGCTCGGTGGTAGACGGTGAGTCGGTCAGGGTGGCCCTGGGCAACTCGAGGGTCGTGTACCATATGGTCGCCCCAGACATCGCCATCGAGGACGACGGCTTCATCCGTCGCATGGTCGTGGCGGGTGCGGAGGTCGTCATGGAGGAGGCTGAGGACTCCAAGGTGGAGCACGTGGTGGCCGCATCGACCACGGGTGTCTACGCCCAGGCGGACGGGGTCCATGACGAGGGCGCGACGCTCAAGGCGCGAAACCGCCTGGAACGGGCCAAGCTGGACATGGAACGGTCCCTTCGCAAGGACGCCAACCGCTACGGGATCGGTGTGACCTGCCTGCGCCTCGGTAACGTGTACGGGGCCGGGGACAGTGGCATCGTCGACCGGCTGGCACCCGAGGTGGCCATGGGCGGTGTGACCATGCCGGGTGAGGGATGGATCAACACCGTCCACGTGGACGACGTGGTGGACGCGGCCCGTCGGCTGGCTTCGATGTCCAGGACCGGGGACGACGAGGAGGTCGATGACCTATTCAGTGTGTACAACTGCATCGACGGCTCCCCCAACACTCCCGGTCAGCTGATCGACATCATCACGAAGGCGGAGGGGGCTTCGGCCCCCGAGGTACGCAAGCCGGGCCTGATAGGCGGGGCGAAGGGGTTCTGGGCCAACAGGTCCAGGTCCATCCGGTTCGTCGAGAAGGGTCGGTACTCGAATGAGGCGTTGAGGAACGAGTTGACCGGTTGGCCCGCCTTCCCCACCCTTGCAGAGGGTCTCCCTGGAGAGCTGGATAAGGTCCGGGGTTGAGGGTCGCCTCAGCAGTCATCGTCGAACCCGTCGAGGCTCGACTGCTTCTGGTGGTCGTTGGAGAACAGGGACCTGATGTCCCTCTCGGCCATCTCGACCCGTTGCCGCGTGTAGGCGTCCACCCCGTACTTCTCCACCAGCTTCTTCGTGACATCCAGGTACTTGACCACCGAGGCCTCGTGCACCGTCATGGTGAGGTTCGAGCCACAGTTGTGGCAACAGCCCTTGAGGGGCATCCTGCGGTACTTCTCGTTGCACTTCCCGCATCGGATGGTCTGCCTCGAGAAGGCGTTCAGGTTGCCGATCAGGTCGGGAAGGAAGTGGGTCTGGATGACCTTGGTGGCCTCGTCCCGAGTGTCCACGGCCCGGATCTTGGCACCCAGCTCGAACTGGGCATCCATCTTCTTGATCATCTTTCCCAGCTTCTTGTACGCGGACATGAGCACTCCAGAGTTGATGTCGGCGACCTCGTGGGTGTACGAGAACCCCTGGTACTGCTCCGGTGTGCCTATCCGGCCGCCCACGGTGTCCATCATGGACTCGAGTTCCTTGGGATGCAGGCCCTTGTCGGCAGCCTGGTACAGCTCCAGGGGATACCTGGTCAACACGTCCAGGTTCTGTGCCTCCTTGTCGATCTCGTCGGGGTCGATGCGGGAGCTCAGCACCAGGGGCGCGTCCATGAGACCACCGCGGCCCTCGGGCAGGAACCTGCGCGAGAAGTTGATGAGCCCGTCCAGCAGGAGCATGATGCAGTCCTCGTCCCCGTCGCAGTTCCGCCGCTTGGACGCGTGGAAGAAGGGATGGGCGTAGCAGCCCAGTGCCCTGGTGTAGCCGATGATGCGGCAGAGCACGCCCCCTGACGTGTGGGGTGCCAGGCCGATGGTCAGGTGGCCGATGAGGTCCTCCTTCTGCTCGGCGTTGTAGTAGGCAGGCAACTTGTACAGCTTGACCAGAAGGTCGTCCAAGAAGCGGGACGTCCTCACGAGGTAGTTCCCCGCATCGAGGGAGGGGACGATGTCCTGGGGGCGCAGCTCCACCACCTGGTCCTCCCGCTCCAGGGGTTCGCCCGTCACGTCCACAAGGTATCCCAGCTCCCTTGCCCGCTCCACCGGGAGGCCGATCTCCCCGGGCCGGAAGTGGGTGATGGGCACGTCGGTCATGTCGTACCGGACCGTCCCGTCCTTGAACACGAACACGCCATGCTTGGCCCTCAGGATGCCCTTCTCCAGGGTCTCCGGGACCTTCAGCTTGGACACCATCCCCTTGACCCCCTTGACGGAAGGCATGGAGGTCTCGCCCAGGCGGGACCGTGCGTTGCGCATCACCTTTGACATGTCCACGTTCTGCTTGGAGGGTTCGTCCTGGGGTTTGGTGTGGGCGCCGCAATCGCACTTGGAGAAGGGGGTCCGCACACCGCATGCTGGACAGCGCCGATGCCCCATCTCGACCTGGATGCGCCCTGCCTTCAGGGCCTCGTTGACCAGGCGTTGTGAGCCCCCGACCGCGCCCACCGGGAACAGCACGTGGGGCGGGGGCTTCATCTTCCGCTCCTTCGCCTTCTCAGGACGGCCCATCCTGGCACCGATCCTGGTGGGCCCCCTGGCACGCACGTGGACCCCCGCAGTGTATGAAACGAGGGCCAGGGGTTTGTCGAACCGGTCGGCAGGCACCTCCCTGCGGCGCGTCACACCGCCGTTCCCATCGGGTTCAAGGCCCAGACAGAGCAGGAGCGCGCACGAGTGGCGGCCGAACTGCAGCACATCCGCCCTCACCCTGTGCAGCGCGCCCAGCCGGCAGATGACGTCCTTGGTCCCCTCGTCCACCACATCCTTGGGAAGGACCAGGTGGTCGTCATCCATTCGACCGTTGGCCTCGAACAACTCCGAGAGGAGCGCGATCTCCCCTGGCTCCATGTCGTGCCAGAAGAGGTTGTAACGGGGGTGCAGAGGAACCTCCAGCTCCCTCGAGATGGCCAAGGCCCGCTCGAAGGTCATGTCCTGACCGTCGAGCCGCCCGTCCACACCCTCGGGGTCGGCGGCGCGCACGTCCTCCTCCCACCATTCCGGGGAGTACGAGCCTGGCACCAGGGCGTGGTTGTTCTCCAGGAACTCGCCGAAGGGGATGAGCACCTCGCCCACATCGTAGAAGGTGCGTACGGCGGAAGCGTACTCCTTGGCCTCCTCCACCGTGTCGATCTCCACCAGGTCGCCGTTCTTGAGCAGGGCGATGGGGCCCTCGATGGTGTCGCACGGGGTGATGGCGCCCGCCTTGCCGGGTCGCTCGATCTTGAGCTGGGTGCCGATGGCCACGAAGCGGTCCAGTGCCACCATGGTGGCGGGGCTCATCGCGATGGCCGCCAGGCCCGTGGCACGTGTGCGACCGTACCTAAGGCGGAAGCCCCCCTGGCGGGATGGATGGGCCAGCACAGGTCGGCCCGCGATCAGCTCCTTCATGTACTTGACGTTGGCCGAAACCTCGACGACCTGGCCGCGTTCGAGTTCCCGAACGAGCTCCAGGTCGAGCTCCCCGTCGGCCAGGTCCTCCAGGTCGTCCACCTCTTCGGGCTTCTCGTCGTGCTCGGAGGCGGCCTCGAGCTCCTCGTCGGTGAACCCGTCTCCGTCGTCCGTGGGCTTGTGCATGAGGGCCAGCAGGTCGCCGATGAACTCCCAGCCGTCCACACCGAGGCGCTGGACGTGGCGCTGCACCTTGGGTGCCTTCAGGCACATGCCCTCGGCCATCACCAGGCAGGCGCCGCTGCGGACCCGGTTCGTCTCCACCCGCTCCAGGTCACGGTTGCCGGACACCTCCTCGTCCTCGGTGCCGTCCCCGTCGATGCAGACCGGGCATCCGCGGGCGATGAGGTCTATCTCCTCGTTCGAGGGCAGGTACTGCAGGTGCTGGATCCGCCTGTAGAGACGGATCTCCTCCTTGTAGCGCTCCACCTCCTTGTCCGTGGGCTGGTAGGCGGCGAGCTTGAGCTCGCGGCGCACCACGTCCGCGATGAGCACCGACAGGGCCTGGGCGGT
>JAUVEQ010000134.1 GCA_030594725.1 Methanobacteriota archaeon | reverse complement strand
GCGACATGAAGAAGGTGTGCTTGCCGTTCATCGTCCCGAAGGCGAGGCTGTAGGTAATGAGGTAGAGTGATGCGAGGACCAACATCATCGGGAGGATGGAGACCATCAGGATGACGAAGTGGGTCGACTCTGACACCTGATTGTAGAGCAGGATGATGATCACGAAAAGGGGGATGGCCATGAGGATGATGATGTTGTTCCATTTCGACCTGAACAGGTCCATCATCCGGAAAGGGATGGCGGACAGGATCCCGCCAATATTGGCGTCGGCTGTCGACAGGGCCATGTTGATCAGGAACGGTGTGGTCCCGAGGTAGAAGAGGTAGGGGACCACCGGATCGAACATCCCGATCTCCGAATCGGACAACATGGATACGATCATGATGAAGGGCAGCATTATCGGCATGATAAGGTAGATCAGGGAGCCCATGTCCCTGCTGGACACCAGAATGCGGTTCCGCATGAAGGCGGATATCGGCTTCCTGATCGCTATCTTGATGTCACCCACAAGGGCCACGTGACCCGGACCCACTCCGGGCATCTCCTGACCCTTGGCCACCCTCTCAAGGACCCGCAGGCCCACCCTGCGGACCCCGTAGGTCATCAACGCCAAGATGCCGATGCCGATGGCCGTGGTGACGTAGATCATCGGTGCGACCTCACCCGTTGGGATAACGGAGAGTGCCACCATGTATCCTCCAGAGAACGGGAAGGGGATCATCGACATGACCGCGTTGATAAGGTCGCCATCACCTCCCGCCAATCGCTCGGTGACGTACAGGTCGGAGACGAAGTCGATCATGAACGTGAGTGCCAGGGACACCGACATCATGACGACGATATACGAGCCCATGACGGCTATCCGCAGCACGGTCGCGCCCCGGGTGGCATTGGCCGAGAACACCTTCCTGGCGAGGGCATCGGAGACCACCACCAGGACGAATGCGATGAACACCAACAGCAGGGCGTTCGCGAGGATGGACATGACGAGGAACGTCACCGACCAGGTAAGCAGGAAACCGCCCACGGGGAATGCAAGCAGCATCACCACAAAGGGTGCCCCGTACATCCGGAACAGCATGTAGAGCACAACCCTCTGATTGCCCTTCTGGTCCATCGGAAGGGTGGCCAGGAGACGGAAGATGTCCCCCTTCATGAGCTGTGCCATGAACAGCAGGCCGAACACCAGGAGGATCACCAGGCTCATGGTCTGGTAGAGACCGACGGCCATGCCCGTGGCGAAGAGGGCATCGTTGACGGTGGTCGCATCGATGTCCAAAGTGATGACGTTGAGCAGACCGGCCAGGGGTATGGCGGCCATGAACGCCAACATGAAGCACATGATGCCAACGAGCATGTACTGCATGTTCCGGGCCGAGCTGATGCTGTGAGCGTACCGCTCCAAGATCTGCTCCCGCTGTGGTCCGGCCGCCTCGAGCTGGGAACGGAAGAACTCCTCGTCCCAGAGGATGAGGGACATATGCCAGAGTCCATCACTCCCGGCGGGGAACCTCCTCTTGACCAGGACCTTGCCCTTCTCCACCTTCGCCCGCTTGCGTCGCTTGAGCCATCCCCTGGTACCCATCACACCTCCCAGAACGATGAGGCCGATGATGATCGCCACCAACCCCCGTAGCCATGAGTTGGCCCGGAGGACGTTGTCCTCGAAGGTGTTGCCGGTGGTGTCGCCAGCGTAGGCCGTCCACACGTTGGCGATGAGCCGGTTGTCCACGATCTGGTTTCCAGTGGAACGGGTGAAGGAGATCCCGTTGATGTGGGTCGTGATGTTGTTCCTCATGAACCCGTTGTCATTGGAGCGTATGAGTTCAAATCCGACGTTGCCGTTGCCCTTTAGATCATTCATGCGCAGGAGGTTCCCATCCGAATCTGTAAGACGGACCCCGACGGCGTCATTTCCAGTGAGGTTGTTGCGTGTTATCGAGGTAAACCCGCAATCGGTTAACCACATCCCTCGATAGTTATCGGTGATCTGATTTTCGAACACCCAGCTCCAGGAAGAATCAGAGATCTGCAGACCGGTCCAACCGTTCTGATATATCTGGTTCCCAAGGACCATGTTGTCATCCGCGTTGTTGAGGAGGATGCCGTTCCTCTCATGCCGCCAGACCTCGTTATCGGTTATCGTACATCCGTCCGACGAGGTGAGCTGGATACCGGTATCGCTCGAAGAGATCTCGTTCGACCCGATCAGGACGTCATCGGAACCGCGAAGGACGATGGCCTGCTCGCTGTCGTCGACCTTGTTGCCGATGATGCTGACCGTTTCGCTTCCTTCCAAACGGATGCCATAGACTCTCTGGTTCGTGATCCGGTTGTCCTTCACGGTTATGGACCGGCAGCTCTGGAGGAGGATCGCGGAGCCCGAACCAGGGAAATCGCAATCGGTGATGGTGATGTTGCGACTGTCATCGAGCAGGATGCTCGGTTCCTGCGAACCGTCCGAGGCCAGGAGCTCGCAGTCCCGGATGATGAGATGACGGTCCGTCGTGCTGATGCTGATCGAGGCGTCCTCCCCGATACCATCTATCCTGAAGCCCTCCAGGACGTAGGCGGTATCCGCGGTGAGGCCATCCCCTCCCGTCCAATCAGGGAATGCGTCCATCTCCTCGTTGCCGTTGATGACGATCGGTTCATGGGAAGTGCGACCGTCCTCGGATGCCACGCCGGAGGAAACGGCGATGACCACTGCGAGGAGCGTCATCAGTGTTATTACCATAGCGACGGTGCCAGGTGCATTCCTCCAGGGGGGACGGGACGAGGTCATGGCGACAACTCAGTTCTGGGCCTGTTCGTACGCCTTGCGGAAACGGTCCATGGACTCCCGGACGGATTGCTCCTGGTCCGTGAGCTTGAGGAAGATGTCCTCGAGGGAGGCGCCCGCCGAGTCCTCCAGGGCGCGCAGCTCGTCCAGCGTTCCCTCGGCCACGAGCCTGCCCTGGTTGATGATCCCTATGCGGTTGCAGAGGGTCTGGGCCTGCTCCATGATGTGGGTCGACAACAGCACCGAGCCACCTCTCTGCACGTGGAGGCCCAGGATGTCCTTGACGACCCTGCTGGACCTGGCGTCCAGGCCTGACAGGGGCTCATCGAGGATCAGCATCTGCGGACGATGCAGCAGGGCCGCTATGAGCTGGACCTTCTGCTTGTTGCCCCGGCTCAGGGTCTCCATGAGGGAATCGTAGTACTTGGTGACGTCGAGGGATGTTATGAGCCGTGTCGCCCTCTCCGTGGCCTCCTCCTCGTCAAGGCCCCTCACGGAGGCGATGAAGTTGAGCATCTCCCGGGGGGTGAGGGACCCGTACAGCAAGGGCTCCTCTGCAACGTAACCGATGTGCTCCTTCACCTTCTCGGGACTCTGGAGGGGATCGTCGCCCAGCACCGTGACGTTACCGCCCTGGACCTCCAGCAGTCCCAGGATGCACTTGATGGTGGTGGTCTTCCCCGCTCCATTGGGCCCAAGGAGTCCGTAGATCTCGCCGGGGCGGATACCGAAGCTGAGCCCGTCGACCGCCTTCACCTTGCCGAAGTGCTTGTACAGGGCCTGGACGACCAACACATCACTCCTGATTGCCTCTCCTGTCACGATACTCTCCACCTACTGACCTAACGGTCCACGACCATCTGGATGGTGTAATGGGGACTCCGGTCAGCGGTCAACGTATATGCTACCATTAAAAACAATTTACGATAATGATTTGGACCGAAGGCCTACACGCCTCGGCGAAGCCCTAGCTTCCGGAGCCCGTTCGATGCCAGGTCCGGCAACCTTCGCCTGTATACGAAGGCGACCCCGATCGCGGCGAGGATGATGAGGAGGATGGGTAGGACCACCATCGAGGACACCGAGGAGCTCTCCTCACCCACGGTGTACGAGAAGACCTGGTAGGGCCCGTAGCTGGGAAGGAACGAGGTGCCCTGGGCGGTGCTCTGGGCCACGAAGTAGTACTCGACCACGGAACCCTCGGGAACACCGGGCAGGTCGGCCGCGTATCCGCCCCTTCCCGCATCGGACATCATCACCTCGCGCTGGTACTCGCCTCCATCCACCCTGTAGTGGACCGCCAGGCCTCCGGGAACGAGTTCCCCACCGCCCACGCGGACGATCACCTCGCGGGCATCGGTGCTGGAGGTGTTGTCCAGGGGAACATGGTCGAGGGTGACCGGCAGGCGCCTCGGATGGTCGGCCTCCTCGATGGCGACCAGGTTCGCCCCCAGGTTGGTGAGGACGATCTCCGCCAGCTCCTCCTCGCCGGGGATGAACATGTTGTATCCCAGCTCGATGGTGTACGAGATGATGTCATGCTTGCCGTACATCCAGTCGTTGGAGTCCCCGTCCACTGGGGGATGACGGCTGTAGGTCTGCTGGTTCCGGTCGGACATGTCCCTGTAATCGTATCCATTGAGGACGTTCATCTCCACCGCGATGCGCATGAAGGTGTCCTCGTCCTCGGGCAGTTGCAGGGTGAACATCCACGGCCAGTAGATGGTCCCCTTGAAGGTGTGCATGTGGAGGGCGATGGTGAACTCGTGGTCCTCCACCAGCGTCTTGATGGCCCTGGTCTCCAGGGCGGTGAAGCCGCCACGGCCATCCTCGTCGATGAGGCCGTCCCCGTCGTTGTCCATGTTGTCCATCTTGTCCTCGTTGATGCGGCGGTCGCCGTCATCGTCGGCCTTGTCCAGGGGGCCTATGTAGTCCTCGGCACCGGAGTTGGCGTAGCTCTGGGCCCCCAGCTCTCCCCAGTGGAAACCGTAGTTGCGATTGAGGTCCACACCGTACGTCAGGCCCTGCAGGCCCCCCAGGTCCTGGTAGTTGGGCTCCCTGTTCTTCCGCCAAAGCTCGGACTCGGAGGTGACGCCGTTGGCCACCTGCTGCCTGCAGTACTCGAGGCCGTCGGGATTGAGGACGGGGACTATCCATATCTCCCTGTTGTCCACGAGCCAGGCGATCCGGTCCTGGGACCAGTCCTCGTCCACCTGGCCGTCGGCGTCGTCGTCGATGCCGTTGTAGGGGTCCTCGTCGGAAACGCCGTCCTTGTCGTCGTCGCCGTCCAGGAAACCGTCCTCGTCAAGATCGCAGCAACCGGGTGAGTACCCCTCGACGAGCTGCCGCAGCGTGGCCATCGTGACCTGGAGGCCAGGCCATTCCTTCGCGTGGTGGACCGATGTGATTAGCACCTCTGGCTCGTCCTCGTCCTCGGCCACGTTGTCCGAGACCTTCACCGCCCAGATGTCCCTACCCTCGTAGGTCACCCCGATGGACACGACCATGACTATCTCGGGATGGGCGTTGGCCATGTCGAAGATCTCGTCCACCATCTGGTCGTATCCCATGTAGAGGTCCAGGTACGACGGGTCCACGGCCGCGGCGGGTGCTGGGACTGACGAGAGCAGAAGCAACCCCGCTATCAGGAGAACGACCTTCATCGTACCCGGCACCATACGCACTGGCAATCCTCCACTCGCTAGATATAGGTTTTGTCTCAAGATGGGAACGATTTTTCGCCCGTCCGAACTTGCCAGCAGCACAAAAGGGGAATAATTAAATAGCATATTGGGGTTGGACCGGGTCATGCGCCACGGGGGCCTCGCAGCAATAACTGGACTGATGGTCCTGCTGCTGCTCTCCGTCGGGGCGTTCGCGCAAGAATCAAGCGAACCCGTCACCGAGACCATCGATGAACTGGGCTATTGCACCAATCCCGAGGAGAACTCCGCGGCCTCAACGTACCAGCTCAGCTACGAATTCACCGACAAGGAGATCCTGGCCGTCGACGTATTGCTGACCTGGTCCGACGACGAGGGGTCCTCTTCGAACCCGGACGTGTTCGGCCTCAGGGTCAGCGACGACATGGGGGCCTCGTCCTCCGACACCGGAACGGGTTCCGTAGAACTGGTTTTCGATGGTGATGGGCTCGGAAGCAACTGGACGGTCATCGTCGAGTGCGTCGAGGCGGGCATGACCCCCTACGGACCCCTGGGCAGGTTCGGCGCCACGGACCCGGGGAACACCTGGGACCTTGTGTTCATCTACACCTACATCGAGGTCGAGGAGGTGCCCACGGGACCGCCGATCCCTCAGGAGATCCTGGATCTCTACGAGGACCCGATCTTCTGGACCCATGTCATCTTCATGATCGCCTCGACCTACATGTTCGGCATCGTGGGCCTCCTGGCGGGGATCGCACTGGTGACCCGTAAGAGGTGGGCGGAGGACGCGAACCGCTGGAAGCGGTCCCTCTCGACCAACAGGCCCTTCAGGGCCCTTGCGAGCCACACCTGGATGGTGTTCTTCATAGCTGCCGTCCCCCTGGGCATGTACGTCGCCGGGAAGGCCTATGGATGGGAGAACGCGTGGACCAGCCTGCCCGCGGTCTGGAACCCCTGGTTCTACGACATCAAGAACGCCGACCACGTGTCCCTCATCGTCATAGCCCTCTGGGCCATTCCCCTGTGGCTCAACCGCAGGCAGCTGGTGGCCAGCCGTCCCCACGCCTGGTTCTTCGGCAGGTTCAAGAGGGCCCGTCAGTTCGCCGATGACGCCCCCGAGCCCACGCTCACCGACAGGGAGATGGCGATCATCTACTTCATCATGGGCGTCTTCGTGTTCCTGGTCTTCATGGTCCAGACCCATGGGAACTGACGGTGGGGAGAGACCCCAGGGTCGCGTATTTATATCCTGCCTGCCAATATCCTTGGACTGGGGGCGTTTGATTGGCAGATGGAACCGATGTAATTGAATACAGCCCCAGCACCCAGAAGAACGTCCTGTTCTTCCCGGAATTGAACCTTTCGATCTCTGAGTGGATCCCATTCGGTCAGAACGCCATATCGACCCTGAACGGCATACTGGACAGCGTCAAGGGGGTTCGCGATTCCCTGCTCACGGGGAAGGTGGACGAGGCCCCCGAGACCTCTGAGTTCTCGATGAAGCCCGTGTTCACCAGGGTGATTATGGAGGACTTCGATCGCTACGACTGGATCAAGTTCTCCGCCCACATCGAGTACCTGGAGACCGTGGAGCAGGTAAGGCGCATGGGAGTCCACTTGGACAAGTCGGGCTTCGTCAACTATTCCCTCAGCCTGGACAGCGTGGTCGATCGTGAGAAGGACTTCCCCCTGGACGCGGTCTCAGCGGTCCTGGCAGATCTGGTTGAGGACACCTCGATGATGATGGAGGCCCTGCTCACCCAGTTCCAGCGGAGGTGCCTCACCCTGGTCCACGGTGCCGGGGCCACGAACGAGCGGAGCAAGTACATCGTCGCCATATCCTCCGGCCTCGTGCCCGAGGAGGAGGTGGCCATCAAGTACCAGGACGGCGAGGGCCGCCAGAACGAGATAGACCAGCTGGTAGGCACCTCGTACGAGTACCTGGACCTCCCTCGGGGGGAGATGCTCATACTGGGCACCTATGGAATGATCTACGTGACCAAGGATCCCCAGGGGTTGCCCAAGGTCCTCTCCCTATACTCGGGTATCAGGTCCCTCCAGATGTTCCAGTCCATCTTCGACGCTCGTCTGAGATACCTTTGGGATGTCATCAAGGACACGCGCGAGGTGGTCCTCGGGTTGTCCGCTGGTGAGGGCATCGGAATAATCGAGCAACGG
>JAUVEQ010000143.1 GCA_030594725.1 Methanobacteriota archaeon | reverse complement strand
GAGTTCGTCTGGTGGGTCGATGGGCCCTCGGGCGCATCCCGGGTCGAGTATGACGTGCTGATCCAGCCCACGGAAAAGCTGTTCGAGAAACGAACGTAGGACGCGCTACCTCTCAGCTCTCGAGCCGCCTCGCCAGCTCCGTCTCCAGGTCCTCCGCCGAGGCCTCCGTCAGCGTGATGTGGGTGGTGAGGCCGTCGGCGCCCTGCTTCACCCGCTTGGTGTTGATGATGCCCCTCGCCGACATGTCCTGGATGTACTTCCAGAACTGGGTCGTGCCCCGGGGCTTTTCGTCGTACTCCTCGCACACAACCTTGTAGACCTTCTGGACCTCGCCCGTGGTCACCACCGAATCCTTCCGGATGGCACGGCAGATCGAGAGGAGCACGACGGTCTTCGCCCGGTCCAGCTCGTCCAGCTTCGAGGTGTCCAGGGTGGAGTACGCGATGGCGTTGGCCTTTCGGACATGCTCCACGTTCACGTACTCGGCCCCCTCCTCCTCGGCCAGCTGGCCCGACTTCTCCAGGAGGTCGATGGCCCGGCGGGCGTCCCCCGTCTCGGAGGCGATGGCCGCCATCTGCTCCATCACCTCGTGGTCCACCGTGCGGGGATGGAAGGCCAGGTCGACACGCTGCTCGGTTATGTCGTACAGCGCCTTCTCGGTGTACCTCTCGAAGGTCACCACGTTCGAGGGCTTGAAGGTGGACCGGGAGGCCTCGTCCATCAGGTCCATCACGTTCTCCTGGGCCACCAGGATGAGGTTCACCGAGCCCTGGTCCCGCAACTCCTCCTCCTCGAAGCGGGTGAGGATGTAGATGAGGTCGGAGCCCGCCTTCCGGAGCAGGACATCCGCCTCGTCCAGGATGACCATATAATGGATGTGGTCGCGGATGAGGAACTTCTTGATCACGTCCAGCATCTCGGGGACGGAGAAACCCCTGTCGGGGAAGCCCTTGTCGAAATGGTTGGTGAGGGCAAGGACCACGGAGGCGTTGGAGGTCCTCCGGCGGCAGTTCACCACCTCGAACTCGACGGCGGCGTTCTTGCCCGCGGCCCACTCCTTGAACTCCATCGAGAACCGCTTCGCCAGGGCGGTCTTGCCCGTTCCGACGCGGCCGTGCAGCATCACGTTCTGGCTGACCCCGGACTCGGCGACGCTCTTGAAGATGGAGAACATGCGCTTCATCTGCTCTTCCCTGTGGGGCAGTTCCTTGGGTACGTACGTGAACGAGAGGGCCTTGTGGTCCCGTATTATCGGACGACCCTGGACGCTGTCAAAGTAGCCCATCGGACCGGTGAGTGACGCGTGGATATAAAAATGTAATCTTGATGGTATCTGACCGCATCAGCGGTACCTGCGCCAGACCCGCTCGATCCATGCGCATGTCTCCCTGTCCACCATGAGGGAGTGCACGCCCCCTTCCGCCGGTCCCACGGCGAAGGTCGCGGTCGACCTCTTCGCAGAGGGGACCTTGATCTTCGGTATCTCCGACCACTCGAGGACGAGATAGTACCGTCCATGACCCAGGATGACCTCGAACAGCTCCATCCCCTTGGAGTATGACTCGCCCCCCGGGAGCTGCAGCACACGGCGGGCCGTCTCCAGGGAAGGGTCGATGAGGACGATAAGACGCCTGTCGGTCATGGTGCAACCGACATCGCCCTGGTCGTGGTGGAGCAGGGGTTGGCCCTTGGTCCTCTTGCCCTCGTACAGGGAGAGGGCCGTGGCCGTCCGCTCGGTCTCCAGGGATTCGCCTTCCTCAAGGATGGGGCGGCCCTGCTGGTCGTAGACGACGCGAAGCCCGTCCAGGTCTCCCAGGCGCATCGCTGGTGCATGGCATCAGGGGTCCAATTATGTTGTGTCAGAAATGGATACCTTTTTGAGCGTGCCCTTCCAGTATCATTCCGTGGTCCGGGGTACTGACGTTAAATATTGGGAATGCCACCGTTGTCTTGGTCCCATCGAGGTTGAGGCCATATACTGCCCGGAATGCGAGGCGAGCTTACAGCGGATGAGGGGATTGTCCCAACTCATCAAGGTGGTCGTCATCATCTCGATCGTGTTCTTCGGCATTGCCATCGCGGTTTATGTTTGGGAGAGGATGACTTACTCAGGTGGTATATCATGGGCTCTTTATGGACTGTGCCTAATTTCCATCGTTCCCATTGTACTTCTCTTGCTCGTTATCCCGATATTGCTGTATCTTCGAGATAGGGCGAACGTCTGACGCCCCGCAAGGCTTTTTGCCGCGTTCGGGCCTTCTGGGGGCGGGGAGGCGAGGATGGACCCGGATATTGAAGTGAGCATCGAAGGCAGGCTCCTGCTGCCAGGGGGCCTCACCGAGGGTTGCATCGGTATCACGGGCAACCGTATCGTCGCCATCAAGAAGATCCTCGAGGGGGAGATGCACTACGAGATGCCCTGGTGCCTCGTGGTGCCAGCGGCAGTGGACATGCATGTCCACTTCCGGCAGCCCGGGGATGCGAAGAAGGGAACCTTCGAGTCCGAGAGCCGGGCCGCCGTCTTCGGTGGCGTCACGGCCGTTGCGGACATGCCCAACACCCAGCCTCCTGCCGTGGACCTGCGATCATGGAAGAGGAAGATGGACGGGATCAAGGGGACCAGTTATGTCGACTACGCGCTCTACATGGGTCTGAAGGCGGGTCAGGACCCTCAGCTGGTCGGTACGGTCGCGGGGCTCTTCAAGCTCTACATCGCCTCCTCCACCGGGGACCTGCTCGTACGCGACCAGAAGGAGTGGGCGGACCTCCTGGCAGCCTCCCTGAAGGCCGGCGGTCGAACCGTGATCCATGCCGAGGACCAGCAGGCCATCGACGAGGCGGAACCCACCGGCGAGGAGCTGGAGAGGCATCACAACGCCAGACCTCCGTTGGGAGAGGCAAGGGCAGTGGAGCAGGTCGGCAAGGTGGCGATGACCACTGGCGCAGCAAGCCACGCCCACTTGGCCCACGTGAGTTGCAGGGAGGCCCTGGCTGCATTCCGGTCGACCGGGATGTCCGCCGAGGTCTCGCCACATCACCTCTTCTTGGACCTGAGGATGGATGAGCTGGGGGCCCGGGGAAAGGTGAACCCGCCCCTTCGGACCGATACCGACAGGGCGGCCCTGTGGGCGGCTCTTGCCGATGGCGGCATACCCATCATGGCGTCCGACCACGCCCCCCACACCCAGGAGGAGAAGGACCTCCGGTTCGAGGATGCCCCCTCGGGCATTCCTGGCGTGGAGACCATGGTGCCCCTGGCCATGGCCCAGGCCAAGAACGGCCGTATCCCGCTGGAGCGGCTTGTCGACGCGGTCTCGGTGAGACCCGCCGCCTTCCTCGGACTGTCTCCCCGGGGATTGGAGGTGGGCAACGAGGCCCATCTGGCGGTGTACGACCCCAAGCGGGTCCGCAAGGTCCGGGAGGACGACCTCCACCAGCGATGTGGCTGGAGTCCCTACGACGGGATGGAAGCCATCTTCCCGAACCAGGTCGTGGGTCCCATGGGTGTGCTGGTGGACGACGGGGTGTTCCAGCAGACCAGCCCCGCTGGAAGGTACGTGGGGCTCTCGCTGGAGGAGCTTGTCAATTCGGACCCGGTCTAGGACGCCATCAACTCTTCCGGGTGATAACGACCACCGCATCGCCGACGGTCAACGTGTCCACGGCATGACCGTGGGATATCCATCCGGACCTCACGGTGACGTGTTCGGTGGTGAGGGTCACCTCCTCACCGGTGGACAGCGGGACCTTCCATCCTCCCGACCTTAGGGCCTGGGCCGCCTCGGCCGCATCCGCCTCGGATATGATGGTGGCGATCTCCTTGGCCGCGGCGCGGAACTCTGGACCCAGCTTCGCGTGGACCGGCTTGAGGGCCCGGGGCTCCTCATGGAGGGTCGGGTCCTCGCTGGCGAAGCCCAGCTTGTCGGTAACAAGGGCCGACCGCAGGTCCACTGACGCCGCCGTCGCTCCCTCCTCGGTGGAAAGGACCTGGACCTCTGCCAGGGGTTCGTTGAGCGCCAACCCTGCCTCGGACTTCCACCGGCGGACCGATGCGGCGATCTCCTTGGCGAACTCGCCGATCCGCCTCGCCTCCTCGTCGGACGCCATGGGCTCGGGGAATGACGAGAGGTGAACGCTCGGAGCACCCTCCACATCGAGATACAGGTCCTGGTAGACCTCCTCGGTGACGAAGGGCAGCAACGGTGACAGCAGCTTGGTGACGGCCAGGCCGAGGGTCCGCAGGACGGCGAACACGGCGGGGTCGTCACCCGAGTACACCCTGGCCTTGACCAGCTCGATGTAGTGGTCGGCCAGCTCGTGCCAGATGAAGTACTCCACGTCCCTCATGACGGGGGCGAAGTCGAAGCGGTCGTACGCATCCCGGGCACGTTCGATGAGGGTGGACAGCTTGTCCAGGATCCACAGGTCCACAACGTTGGTGGGCTGGCTATCGAAGGCGCCCTCGGGAGCCTTCGCGATGGCCGAGCCGATGAACTGCTGCACGTTCCAGAACTTCTGGACGAAGCGCTTGCCCCGGACCAGGTCCTGGGGCTTGAAGTTGTTGTCCTGGCCCAGCGCGCACAGGGCGGCCAGGTACCTCATCACGTCGCCACCGAACTCCTCCAGGGTCTCGAGGGGGTCGATGACGTTCCCCAGGGACGCGTGCATCGGCGTGCCGTCCGAGGACAGGATGAAGCCGTCGATCATGATATCGGTCCAAGGCCTGTTCTCGAACAGGAGGTGGGACCGGAGCAGCGAGTAGAAGGCCCAGGTCCGGATGATGTCGTGGGCCTGGGGGCGAAGTCCGGTGGCGAAGTACCTTCGGAAGCGCTCCTCGTCCCGCTTCCAGTACGTTATGTACGCTGGCGACATCGAGCTGTCCATCCAGGTGTCGAACACGTCCTCGCAGCCCTTGAGGGCGCCCCCGCACTTGGGGCAGACCGGGATGGGCGGCTCGTCCACCGTGGGGTCCACGTAGCACTGCTCCTCCTCAGCCAGGACGACCTCGCCGCACGCCTCGCACTCCCAAAGGGGTATGGGGGTGGCGAAGTAGCGCTGACGGGATATGACCCAGTCCCACTCGAGGGAGTGGACCCAGTCGTCCAACCGCTGGCGCATGTGCTCGGGGTACCATTTGAGCTCGTCGGCACGCTCCATGACGGCCCGCTTGTAGTCCACGGACCTCATGAACCACTGGGGCTTTCTCAGGTACTCGACGGTGTGGTGGCACCTCCAGCAGGAACCGACCGACTGGAGGGTGGGCTCCTGGCCCACGAGAAGACCTGCCTCGTCGAGGTCGACGATTATGGCCGCCTTGGCCTCGTCCACTGTCATGCCCTCGTACTTGCCCGCCAGGTCGGACATCCGTCCCTGCTCGTCGATGGCCATCTCGAACTCCAGGCCGTGCTTGAGGATCCATGAGAGGTCCTCCTTGTCGCCGATGGAGCAGATCATGACGATGCCCGTCCCCTTCTCCAGGTCGACCGCCTCGTCCTCGATTACGGGCACGCTCCGGTCGTACAGCGGGGTGAGGAAGTGCTTGCCGACGTACTGCTTCACCCGGGGGTCCCGGGGGTGGATGGCTATCATCTGGCAGGTGCACAGCAGCTCGGGGCGGGTGGTGGCGATCACCACCTCCTCCCCGGTCTCCTCCACCTTGAATATGATGTTGTTGTACTTGCTCTCTCGGTCCTTGTACTCGACCTCGGCCTCCGCCAGGGCGGTCAGGCACCGTGGGCACCAGTTCACCGGGAAGGTGCCCTTGTAGACCAGGTCCCGCTTGTACATCTCCAAGAAGCTTATCTGGGTCACGCGCCGGTAGTAGGGTGCGTCCGTCTGGTAGTACTGGGTCGGGTCCATCGAGCATCCCAGTATGTTGAACTGATGGGTGGCGTCCTCTATGTTCTTGGCCGCGAACTCCCGGCATTTCTCCACGAACTCCTGTCTGTCGATGTCCAGTCTGGTGATGCCCAGCTGCCGCTCGACCCGCTCCTCGATCGGGATGCCGTTGGTGTCGAAGCACAAGGGGAACATGACGTTGTAGCCCGAGAGCCGCTTGTACCGGGCGGCGGTGTCGATGTGGGAGTAGTGGACGGCGTGGCCCACGTGGAGTGCACCCGAGGCGTATCGTGGGGGGTTGTCCACCACGTACGGGAGACGTTGGGATTCGAGGCTGTCGTCGAACCTGTATATCTCCTCGTCGAGCCACCACTTCTGCCATCGGGGCTCGACCGCCTTCCAGTCGTATGCTGCCATTCTGATGCCTCCAGGTAGGTTCGGAACGAAAAAGGCCAACTCGTTAATATTGTTTTAGGTCGGATAGATGGTTGATGAGCCCTGTTGGAACAAACACGCTTCCGGGACCTGCAACTTCAACATCGAGGCGATGGACGCCCTCCGCACCGCCATCTCCTTCCAGTCCCACTGCGACGTGGACTCGAAGGACAGTTCCCGAGAGGCGAACATCCGCAAGGCCATCAAGCTGATCGCCACGACGGGTCGCCCCGGCGGCGCCACGACCGCGGAGTTCTCCGACTACGTGATGGAGACCATCTCGGACCCAGGGCTGGACGACCGTTGGGAAGGCTACCAGTCATAGAGGGTCCGGCCCCGGTCCGGATCAAGCAATTATATGGGGGCCTATGGAGGCCAGGTCCGGGCAGCCCGTCATTCTCATGGCTGCCTTCAGGGTGCTGAGCATGAACTCCATCTGAAGTCGCACTCCCTCCGCGCCGCCGCCGACCGTGGCCCGGATGAGGGGTCTTCCGATCAACGCGATGTCCGCGCCCAGGGCGAGGAGCTTGATGGCATCGTAACCCGAGCGCACGGCTCCGTCCGCGAACACAAGCATCCTCCCGTCGATGAGCTGGACTATCTCGGGAAGGACTTCGGCCACGCCTGGCGTGTGGTCCAGCACCCTGCCGCCGTGGTTCGAGACCACGATCGCGGCCGCCCCGCTCTCCAGGACGGCCTCCGCATCCTCCAGTTCCATGATGCCCTTGAAAAGGACGGGGAGGCTCGTGGACGCCACGATCTCCTTGAGCTCCTCGGGGGTCTTGCGGAACACGGGGTAACCTATCTTGGCCATGTTGAGGGAGCCGCAGCCGTCCAGGTCGACGCCGACGGCGACGACCCCTGCCACCTCCGCCTCCTTTATCCTCTGGAGGAGGAGCCCCTGCTCGACGGGTTTGTACACCTGCATCCCCCACCCGCCGGCCCGCCCGATGGCCGCAAGACCGGGGTTCTCCTCTATCGTGTCGACCCCGTCGCCGCGGGCGCTGATGGTCCCTGCCGCCTTGCATCCCTGGACGGTGGCCTCGGAGAGCTCCTCGTCGGTGATGACGCCCTTCAGGGAGGTCTTCAT
>JAUVEQ010000097.1 GCA_030594725.1 Methanobacteriota archaeon | reverse complement strand
CCTCCTGAGGTGTGAACTATTTATCACAGTGGGTCAATCCCCGGGGCACAGGAACCGAAGGAGCAACCTCACATGGGTCTATTCAAGAAGGACAAGCCCGGACAGACCATCGAGCTTCGGGTCACCGGCATGACCTGCAGTCACTGCGAGATGAGGGTCGCGAAGGCCCTCGAGGGCGTCCCCGGCGTCAAGGACGCCCAGGCCGACCACCACAACCAGAAGGCGGTCATGACCGTCCAGGGCGACGTGGCCATGGACGCCCTGATCGCCGCGGTCGACGACGCTGGCTACACCGCCGAACCCCCCGAGTGAGGCAACGGACCGGAGGACGGGGACAATGTCCGAGGTATGGGTGCACAAGGAAGGCACGGTGGCAATAGTCAGGCTCGCCAAGGGCGTGACCAACGCCATAGGCATGCAGATGGTGAACGACCTTCGGGCCGCGGTAAAGGAGGTCAGGGACGATCCCGAGGCCCGGGCAATGCTCCTGACCTCGGAGAGCGACCGGTTCTTCTCCATCGGCCTTGACATCCCGGAGCTGATCGAGTACGACAAGGACCGGTTCGCGCAATTCATCGACCTGTTCGACCAGCTCTGCATCGAGCTCTACTCCATGCCCAAGCCCACCGTGGTCGGCCTCCGTGGCCACGCCACCGCAGGCGGGGCCATCCTCGCCCTCACGGGCGACCACCGGGTCATGACCACTGGCCGCGTCGCCATGGGTCTCAACGAGGTCAGGCTGGGCGTCACCGTCCCATACCCGGCGGACCAGATGCTCCGTGACCTGGTCGGCTCCAGGATAGCGAGGGACGTCACCGAGGTGGGTGACCTGTACGACCCCCAGGAGCTGCTGGCGATGGGCCTGGTCGACGAGGTGGTGCCACCGGACCAGGTCCTGTTCATCGCCCGAGAGCTGGCCACATCCCTGGCCGCCTCCCCCACCGAGGCCTACGCCGCCATAAAGGCCAACCGCACCGACCCAGTGGTCGCCACCATCGAGGCCAACCTGGCCCCGAAGCAGGCGGAGTTCGTGGACCTCTGGTACTCTGAACAGGCCCAGGCTCAACTGGAAGAGGCGCTGCTCAAGTTCTGAACGACGCGGTCCTACTCATCAAGGCCGGCCTTCTTGGCCGCAGCTGACAGGTAGAGCAGAGTCCCTCCGAAGGCGATACAGAGGATAATGACAAGGCTCCAGGCCAGCCAATCCGTCTCATCGTCATCGTCGTCATCATCATCGTCATCCCCGTCGCCACCACTCTCCTTCTTCATCACGGGGATTGTGCCGGTGGCATCTCCATCTTCGTCCAGCACCACGTCGAACTCCAGGTCCTCCCAGCCCTCCTTGGTCGCCACAACACTGACGGGCGAGACCAGGTCAGCGATCGCCACGGTGAACTCGGCGAAGCCATCATCGTGGGTGAACTCCACATGGGTCGTCCCGTTCATGACGACCTCCACCCGGACGCCCCCCAGGGGGCCATCTTGGTCACCTAAGGGCCCCAAGCGCCAGAGGCGATTCATGGGTACGGGGTTGACTCTGACAGTAATGCTGTCGAAATTCACATTCCCCGCGGCATCCCACACCTCCAGCTCGATTCCGTACCTCCCGGAAGTACCAAAAACGTATTCAGGCTCGGGGCCCAACATCCTGGAGATGGACGTGCCCTCGGCCAGCGTCCAGATGTAATCCACGATGCCCACGTTGTCACTGGAGTCGGACGCGTCGAACCGCACGGTCTCCCATTGGTCCACCTCCATGTCCTCGCCCGCCACTGCCTTTGGACGTTCGGTGTCCAGTACCGTCAATACCAGCTCGTCGAAGTCCCAGTTTCCCGCGGCGTCCGTCACATTGAGCGTGATGACGAACTCGCCAGCGAGGTCGAAGGACCGGGTCACGGTCTCTCCAACAAGTATGACCGCCTCGTCATCCTCGAAGAATATCCAGGTCCAGGTGTCCACTCCTACGTTGTCCGAGGACCATCTCCCGTAAAGGGTGACCTCGGTGCCCTGCCCGACGGCGATGTCACGGCCAGCGTCGGCGACGGGCGCCTCGGTGTCCAGCACGAAGATGGTCATGTCGTCGAAGTCGGTGTTCAGCCCCATGTCGATGACGGAAAGGACGATCGAGTACGTGCCCACCTCCATGATGGAAGCCTGGACGACCTGTCCCTCGAGCACGATGGCGAGCCCCTCGGGGTCGATGACCCACTTGTAATGCATGATGAGCCCGTTGTCGGTGGAGGCACCTCCATCCAGGGTGAACGTCGCGCCCATGGCCACGTTCTGGTCCTCGCCCGCATCGGCCTCCGGTGCCTCGTCGTCGTAGATCAAGATCACGACCGTATCGGTGTCACCGTTGCCCCAGGCGTCCATCACCACGAGGTCGATCCTGTACATGCCTATGAGATGGAACGGGAACACCACCACCGCTCCATGGAGCACCACCGGAGTGTCCGCGTACATGAAGGCCCAGGTGTAGTTGAGGATGCCCACGTTGTCCGTCGAACCGGTGCCGTCGAACTGGACCAGATCCCCAGCCAGTTCCGCTCGGTCCTCACCGGCGTCAGCCACGGGCGCCTCGGTGTCGTACGGATACGCCAGGGGACGCTCGTCCATGACAACACCACCACCTACGGCGTAGGGCGTGTCCCATACCACCCCGTCGATGTTCGCATCGGGATACCTTTGCCTGTAGTCGTCCCAGAAGTTGCCGTACTTGACGTTGTCGAACTTGTCATCCGGATCGGGGTCGGAGGCGTGCTCGGTGTTGTTCAAGAAGGTGTTGTAATGGAACAGGTTGCTGCCATTAGTACCGTCGAAGAGCATCCCGTACTCGCCACAATCCCGTATGGTGTTGTTCTTGAACTCGTTGTCCATGATCTCGTGGGTGGTGGCGTTGAAGTAGATCCCCACATCGGAGGCCATGATCAGGTTGTTCTCCACCATCACATCGATCATGCCCTCGATGACCAGTCCGCACCCATCGAAGTTGCAACCCTTGACCATGCCACCGACGATGGGGTCGTCCCCGTAGTCGAAGACGACGAAGGCGATACCCACTCTGCAATCCTCGAAGGTGCAGTCGATGATATCGATGTCCCAACCCCCTCGCACCCACATGCCTTCGCTGAAGTTTCTCACCTCGTTCCGGAGGAGGGTGACGTTGGTGGGGCGTTGGTCGGGACCGGCCCTGTGCCTCCCCACGATCACGCCCCTGGTGTAGATGGACGCATTGTCGTTCCTGGACACCAACTCGTTGTCCGAGACCAGTGTGTTGTTGACCACATAGACCACGATGGCACGGGTACGACCGCTGACGTAGTTGTTCCTGATGATGCAGTCCTCGACCCCGTTCATGGTGATCATGCTCCAGGCCGTCGCCTCGTCCGTAACGAAATTATCCTCGATCACGCACCCACCGGTGCTACCGTCACCCTGGAACGAGATACCCAATTGGACGAAGTTGCGGACCTGACAACCCCTGACGACCACATCGTTGCATCGGTCGAAGCGGATGGCGCTCCACGCGTTGTCCTCTATGACGCAACCCTCCACGGTGACGCCATCAGTGTCGGAGAAATCTCCTCCGTTCCCGCTGTTGTTGGACATGATGCAGTCGAGCACCGTGACATCCTCGGTCTCATAAGAATCGTAGAGCCTTTGCACCAGTAGGCCGTGGACCCGGTTCTCGATCATCGTGCAGTCCTCGAGGGTGGTGTCGACGGCGGCCCGGATGTGTATGCCGTCGTTGTTATCCTTGCACGTCACATCCTGCAGGAGCGTTTCGTCCGCCTCCTCCACCAGCACTCCCTGCCAGCTGTTGTTGAGGCACTGGACGTTCCGCACAACGTTGTGGTAGGCCCTGTTGATCCATAGGCCCCACAGGCAATCCTTTACGGTCACGTCCTCGATGACGCAGTTGGACGCCTGAAGGGTGAGCCCGGCGCCGAAGGCCGTTCCCTGGACGGTCACGCTGGACAAGCTGACCCTGTTCGCGACGATCAGCACCCCGTAGGGATCGTTGCTCTCGATAACGGTGCCAGCCTGGCTCTCCCCGATGAGGGTGAGGGGCCTGTCCACAACTACGGATTCAATGTACAACCCGTCCTTGATGAACAGGGTGTCGTAATCCATGGCGTTGTCGATGGCCTCCTGGATAGTCGCAAAATCGTCGGGCACCGTTATCGTAGCGCCCTCGGCATCCTCCGCACCCGCGACGACCATCAACAGGACGCCCAAGCTAACAAGCAAGAAAAGGGATAGACCCTTCAGTCCCTCCATAGTTTCAACCTCCCTCGGACAAGGAGGTGGGACCCACGCCCACCCCCATCAATGGACCGATTACCTTCGGAATTATAAATAACCACTGAGGACCCAAGGAGGACCGGCCACATGGTGGTCAATTCCATAACATGCGCGAGAACAGGCAAGCCTACTCGCCCTTGGGTTCACTTGTACTCGTCCCAGGCCAGCACGTGGAGGTCCTCCTCCGTCCGGTTGATGGACGCGGAGATGAAGGCCCTGGCCAGCTGGATGTTCGCTATCACCGGCACCGAGAACCGGGCCGCCTCCCGGCGCACCGCCGCGGAGGCGTCCTCCGTGGTCCGCGCGTACCCCGAGGGGATGGCCACCACCAGGTCGAAGGCGCCGGCCGCCATGAGGGTCCCCACGTTGGGCTCGCCCTCCTGGTGGAGCTTTAGGACCTTCTCAAGGTCCAGGCCGTGCATCTTGTAGAACTCCCAGGTGTGCTCGGTGGCGTAAAGGGGGAGGTCCGTCCCGGCCAGACCCCTCACCACGTCCAGGAGCTTGTACTTGTTCTCGTCTCCGGAGATGGTGATCAGGGCTCCCTTCCTGGGGAGCACGAAATCAGTCGCCAGCAGCGACTTGAGCAGCGCCGAATCCAGGTCATCCCCGAAGCAGCCCACCTCGCCCGTGGAGGCCATCTCGACCGAGGGCACGGGGTCGGTGCCCACCAGGCGCGAGTAGGAGAACTGTGGCGCCTTCACGGCCACGTAGTCCAATTCCAGGGCCGATGGGTGCACCGCGGGCACCTCCTCGCCCAGCATCACCCGGGTGGCCAGGTCCACGAAGTCCACCTTCAGCGTCTTGCTGACGAAGGGCACGCTGCGAGACGCCCGGAGGTTGCACTCGATGACCATGACACGGTTGTCACGGGCCAGGAACTGGAGGTTCATGGGACCCGACACCCGAAGCGCACGGGCCACCTCCCGGGCGATCGTCCGGACACGCCGGACCGTCTCGAGGTACGTCCGCTGGGGCGGCAGCACCATCGTCGCGTCCCCCGAGTGGACGCCTGCGTTCTCCACGTGCTCCACCACCGCCCAGGCGAGCAGCCGCCCGTCCCGGGCAACGGCGTCGATCTCCACCTCCTTGGAGTTCTCGAAGTACTTGGACACCACCACCGGGTGGTCCTCGGCCACCTTGGCCGCCCTACGCAGGCAGTAGTCCAGGTCGTCCTCGTTGAAGGCCACGGACATGGCCGCCCCGGACAGCACGTACGAGGGGCGCACGAGAACAGGATAGCCCACCTTTTTCGCGAAGGCGAAGGCGCCCTCGATAGAGGAGGCCTCCACCCACGGGGGCTGGTCCACCCCCAGCCTGTCCAGCAGCGACGAGAACCTGTGCCGGTCCTCGGCCCGGTCCACGTCGTCGGGATGGGTACCAAGGATGCGCATGGACGCACCGTGGCACCGGGAGGCCAGGTTGTTGGGGATCTGACCCCCGAATGAGATCACCACCCCTTCAGGGTTCTCCAGGTCGTGGATGTCCTGGACCCGCTCGAAGGACAGCTCCTCGAAGTACAGGCGGTCGCAGATGTCGAAGTCCGTGGACACGGTCTCGGGGTTGTAGTTGACCATGATGGTCTCGTAGCCGCAGGCCCGGGCCGTCTGCACCGCCTTGACGCCACACCAGTCGAACTCCACCGACGAACCGATGCGGTAGGCCCCGGAGCCCAGCACCATCACCGCCCGGCGCCGGGGGAAGACCACGTCGTGGCCGATGCCATCGTAGGTGAGGTACAGGTAGTTGGTGCGGGCGGGGAACTCCCCCGCCAGGGTGTCGATCTGCCGGACCACGGGCGTCACGCCCAGCCGGATCCGCAGCTGGCGGACCTCCGCCTCCATCTGGCCGGTGAGCTTCCCGATCTGGTGGTCTGAGAAGCCCAGCTTCTTGGCCCTAAGGAGGACGTCCGCATCGAGCTTGGCGTCCTTGCGCAGGTCATTGGCGAACCCGGCCACGGTGCGGATTCGCTCCAGGAACCACCGGTCTATGGAGGTGCCCTTCCAGAGGTCCTCCACCGTCGCGCCCTCCTCCAGGGCCTGGGCCACGTGCAGGATGCGCTGGTCCGTGGGTGTGGCGCTCTCGGTCCGGGCGTCGTTCTCCGTCGCCTGCCCGTCGTTGGCCACCAGTCCGTGGATGCCCATCTGGAGCATCCGGAGTGCCTTCTGCATCGCCTCCTCGAAGTTCCGGCCGATGGCCATGACCTCGCCGACGGACTTCATCTCGGTGCCTATCTTCTTTGAGACCTGGGGGAACTTCTGAAGGTCCCAGCGGGGTACCTTGACCACCACGTAGTCCAGGGCGGGCTCGAAGCAGGCCGACGTCCTCTGGGTCACCGCGTTGGGCAGGTCAGGCAGGTTGTAGCCCAGGGCCAGCTTGGTGGCCACGTAGGCCAGGGGAGAGCCGGTGGCCTTGGAGGCCAGGGCCGAGCTCCTCGAGAGCCGTGCGTTGACCTCGATGACCCGGTACTCCGTCGAGTCGGGATCCAGGGCGTACTGCACGTTGCACTCGCCGATGATGCCCAGGTGGCGCACGATCTTGATGGAGGCCGTCCGCAGGCCGTGGTAGTCCTCGTCGGACAGCGTCTGGGAGGGAGCCACCACGATGCTCTCGCCGGTATGGATGCCCAGGGGATCGATGTTCTCCATGTTGCACACGGTGATGCAGTTGTCGGCAGAGTCCCGCACCACCTCGTACTCCACCTCCTTCCAGCCGCCCAGGTACTCCTCTATGAGCAACTGCCCGGAGGCGGCCAGCGCCCGGGTGGCGATCTCCCGCAGCTCCTTGTCGTCGTGGGCCACTCCGCTCCCGCGGCCGCCCAGGGAGAAGGCGGCCCGGGCCATGATGGGATAGCCGATGTCGGCGGCCGCCGCCAGCGCGTCCTTGACGGTCGTCACCGGAATGCTCGCGGGCACCGGGATATCGATCTCGGCCAGCTTCTGGCAGAAGAGCTCCCGGTCCTCGGTGTCCTCTATGCTCCTGATAGGCGTGCCCAGCACCTGGACGCCGTGCTCGCTCAGGATGCCTCCATTGTCGAGGGCCAAGCCGCAGTTCAAAGCCGTCTGCCCCCCGAAGGACAGGAGGATGGCGTCGGGCTGCTCCCGGGCGATCACCCGGGCCACGAACCCGGGGGTCACGGGCAGGAAGTACACCCGGTCGGCCACGCCCTCCGAGGTCTGGATGGTGGCGATGTTGGGGTTGATGAGCACCGTGTGGATGCCCTCCTCCCGCAGCGCCTTGAGGGCCTGGGCCCCGGAGTAGTCGAACTCCCCCGCCTGACCGATGCGCAGCGGCCCCGAACCCAGGACCAGCACCTTCCCGGGGGAATGATGGCTCGCCATCTCAATCCCTCCCCCGGACCATGTCGGCAAAGCGGTCGAATAGGTGGTCGGTGTCCCTGGGCCCCGGCCGGGCCTCGGGATGGAACTGCACCGCCCAGGCCTTGCCGTCCTCCCGGCGGATGCCCTCGCAGCTCCCGTCGTTGGCGTTGGTGAACCACACGTCCCACTCGCCGGGAAGGCTGTCCACATCCACAACGTAACCGTGGTTCTGGGACGTGATGTAGCACCTTCCCGTCCCCACCTCCAGCGCGGGCTGGTTCTGGCTCCGGTGGCCGTACGTCAGCTTGTGGGTCGTGCCCCCGGCGGCCAATCCCATGAGCTGGTTCCCCAGGCAGATCCCCATCACCGGGATGTCAGACTCCAGGGCGGCCCTCATGCCCTCCACCGCCTTGGGGTACATCTCGGGATCGCCGGGACCGTTCCCGGCCACCAGGGCCGCGGGCTCCACCTCCATGGGGTCCCGGTCGAAGGGCACCCTGACCACCTCGAAGCCACGCTGGGCGATGGAGCGCAGGATGCTGGTCTTGACCCCGGCGTCGATGACGGCCACCCGGGGACCCGCACCCTCGTTGTACGTGCAAGGCTCCCCGGCGCAGACCTCGGAGCCAAGGTCCCGCTCGTTGGGGTCCTCGAAGTCCACCGTCCCGGTGTCATCCACCAGCCGCCCGGGCATCACGCCCCGGGCCCGGAGCCGCTTGGTGATGTGCCGGGTGTCGACCCCCGTCAAGCCGGGAACGCCGCCTTCCCTCAGCCAATCGTCCAGCGAACGCACGGCGGAGTGGTGGGAGTAGTCCCGGGAAAGGGTGGCCACGACGAGGCCCGCCACCTGGATGCGGTCCGACTCGAAATTGGCAGGCAATCCCAGGTCATCCAACCCGTCGGCGGGCACCCCGTAGTTGCCCACCAATGGATACGTGAGCACCAGGATCTGCCCGCGATAAGAGGGATCGGTCAGGCTCTCCACGTAGCCTACCATGCCGGTGTTGAAGACCACCTCGCCCGCCATCGGGGCGAATGCACCAAAGGGTTCTCCGGAGAAGCTGGTCCCGTCCTGAAGCTCAAGCGTTGCGCCGTGAGATTCCATCCGGGAGCAGGAGATGGAGTAGGGGGATAATATACTTGTCCTAGCACCGGCTCACCCTGCCCATGGACCAAGGTCTCATCGGGCTCGTCGTGGCGGCCATCGGGGGAGTCCTCATGCTCGTCGGAGTGCTCGTTCTGGCGAACACCGAGAAGGAGCGCACCGACATCACCGGGGAGGCATCGGAGGCGAAAGGACCGGGCCTGTACCTCATCTACGCGGGCCTCGCCGCCATCGGTGCTGGGATCGTGATGATGCTGCTCGCCTAGTTCCAC
>JAUVEQ010000341.1 GCA_030594725.1 Methanobacteriota archaeon | reverse complement strand
ACCAAAGTAGATATTTACGCTGATGGTCAGATCAGCTGTGTAATTGAATCCACCCATACCATCGCCGTAGAATATCAGGACCCCTGGTTCATCAGAGGCGCCAAAGGCCATATCGGTCTTCGAATCCCCGTTAAAATCACCCACCTCAACCCCAGCGGCTGCGTAGCGCGCTTTAAGATCGGTCGAACTCGTGTTGGACCAATCATTCGTACCGTCTCCCCAGTAGATCTGTGAATCGTGAGACCTTATATTCGCACAGATCAGGTCCTCGTACCCATCCCTGTTCAGGTCGTAGAACTCGACGTCACGTGACTGGTTCGTACTAACGTTCACGCTATCGTTATAGCCTGTCTTCTCGGTATTACTGAGGAACAAGTAGTTAGTGTACTTACCTGGACCGCTGGCGAGGAGGATGGGAGGGAAGGCTTCGGTGTCCCCGCCGCGTCCCCATCCATCGGTTGTCGATCCTCCTTCGCTCTCCGAAAGACCTACTGATGAGGATCCTGCAGCGTTCGCGATCAAGGATCGCATCCTTTCGGATCCTTCATCCTTCGAATGCTCATCGAGGGTAGGTAGGATTGATGTTGAAAAGGTAGTGATGCTCAACATCACAATAATAGATAACACAATGGCCCTCACCATTCCGATCCCCCCCTCCTGATGATGGGGACGACCATCAGCAAGGCGATGATCACGATAATTATCTCGAACCCCGGCCCCTCCTCCTTCGCCTTCGGTATCGTCGCCTCCTCCACGTGGATGAGCTCGCCCTCGCCGGCCTCGTTACCGGCGACCACGCTGTAAAGGTACGTTGTTCCCCGGTCCAGGCCCTCGTCTCTGAAGGTGCTGACGCCGGGACCCACCTCCATGATGGATCTCAAGGATCCGGGCTCGGTGCCGCGTAGAATGGTATACCTTGTGACCGGGCTACCGCCATCGTCTAGGGGTGCTCGCCATCCGAGGATGACGGTGGTCCCATCCACCTCGATCTCCAGGTCCAACACGGGTCCGGGAGGACTGGCGGGTCTTAGGGGCATCGCCGTTACCGAGCTCGTGAGAGGGCCTTGACCGATCTTGTTGATAGCGGCGACGGTATAAACGTACATCTTACCGTTCTCGACCGAGGTGTCCAGGTAAGAGGTGACGTCACTGACCTCGATGAGCTCCTTAAGGTCGTGGCCCCCTTCGCCACGTAGGACAACGTAACCGGTGATCGAGGTCGCCCCATCATCCTCAGGGGCCTTCCAGAACAGGACCACCTCTCCGTTCCCAGGGATCGCCTCAAGGCCCCTGGGGGCGCCGGGAGGATCGAAGGGGTCTGTGGGGACGGTGCCGCTCATCGCACCCTCACCGGCGGCGTTCACCGCGGAGACGGCGTAGTAGTACATCGGGCCGGCGATGAGGTCAGAGTCCCGATAGATGAGCAGGTCCCCGGCTACCGTTCCTATCTGGACCATGGAATCGGTGCTCGGACCCCTATAGATGTTGTAGTTGGTCACGTAGGATCCACCGTTCTCCGATGGTGGCAACCAGAGGATCGTCACGATGCCGCCGCCCGATTCAGCGACGGGGTCACCGGGGGATGAGGGAGGAACGCACGGGGTGGCCTCCCGGGCAGCGGTCCCGATACCCTCACCCACCGCGTTGATGGCGTGGACGACGTAGTAGTAGGTTCGACCGTTCAGCAGGCCAACGTCGGTATGTGATGTCCCGTTGACCTCTGTTTGGTTATAGAGTTGGTCCTGGGAGAGCCCTCTATAGATGATATAACCGAGGATAGGTGAACCACCATCATCGGATGGGGGGTCCCATCGCAGGATCATCTCACGGTCACCCAGGTGGGTTGTGAGGTTCCGTGGTATGCCTGGCAGGGTCATCGGTATCACGGACAGGGAGGAAAAGGAGCTGTTCCCCAGGGCGCTGAAGGCGTGGACCGAGTAATGGTATGTCCTGCCATTGACGAGTAACCTGTCCACGTAGATCGTCGAGTCGATGACCGTACCGATGTGGTCCATGGCATCCTTCGTTGTACCCCGGAATACCCGATACCCCATGAGAGGGCTTCCACCGTCGTTCCAGGGAGGGTCCCAGTCGAGCCTCACGAAGCCGTCGCCCGGTGTGGCGCGGAGGTCGATGGGTTGTCCGGGTGGCCCTATGGGCAGGGCCGTGACCACATCCGTCGCGGTGCTGTTGCCGACCCATGTGAAGGCCCGCAACCTGTAGTGATAGGTCACACCGTTGTCCACATCATCATCGTTATGCTCCCTCACGTTCCCTAGGGTATAGTATGGTGTTATGGTCTCCAGTGAGGTCCCCCGGGAGAGGATGAAACCTGTGAGGGGCACGCCCCCTGTCACGTATGGGGGGGACCATGCAAGGTGCACGGTGCCACATCCCGGTGTCGCTGTGAGCTCCGTCGGGGGGTCCGGAAGACCGACGGGTGTTGCGTTCACCATGACCGACCTGTTGCCCTCCCCCAGCAGGTTGGTGGCTGTTACAATGTAGTAGTAGGTCTGCCCGTTCATCACGCCTATGTCGTCAAAGGAGGTGGTCTGGGGACCCACGAAGGCCCTCTCGGTCAGGTAGGCCTCGGAAGTCCCTCGATATATCTCATATCTCAGAAGGTCCTGACCGCCGTCATCCAATGGTGGCTCCCAAGAAAGATAGACGATATTGTCACCAGCTTGAGCGTCCAAGTCCCGAGGTACCTCGGGAGGCGTTCCATCAAGAGGTTCCGTCTCGAGGCGGGTTACCGCGAGGTCCCAGCCACCTCCGAAGGACCTGTCGAAGGCACCAAGGGTGGTGGGATAATTCGTCGATGTCGTGTGGCCGAAGACGGTTGTGTTCGAGCCGCTGCGGATGATCCCATCAGGGACATCGAACCCGTTGCCGCCGAGGTATGTGGCGTATTCCAGCACGGAAAGGGTGGGATCGAACCTGGCAACGATCATGTCCGAAAAACCCTCCAACGTGTCATCGTACGCGTGTGGAGTGATTGGCGCATCATCGGAATCAGTGTCTATTACGGCGAAGACGGTGCCATCCTCGTCGATGGCGATGGCGTTGCAATAATCCGTAACGGTGCCTCCATACAAGGTACTGTAGACCGGCTTGTCCCCCGATGGATCGAACTTCAGAATGAAGGTATCAGACGCGCCCCCATTCATCGAGGTCTGGTACGCCCCAGGGGTCGTGGGGAAGTTGGCCGATTTCGTATAACCACACACATAGGCGCTGCCGTTGTTGTCCGCTACTATGTCTAAGCATTGGTCCTCTTTCGGACCTCCCAGGTAGGTACTGTAGATCAGCTTGCTCAAGTTCCCATCGGTCTTGACGACGAAACCATCGTTACCCCCCGGTCGATTCCTCATGAACGCTGACGTGGTCGTCGGGAAATCGTCGGACCTGGTGAGGCCGACCGCATAGACGGAACCCTGTCCGTCCATGCACATATCGTTAATCCGGTCCTGGCTCGTTCCACCGATGAACGTGCCTAATAACAGACCGGTAGCACTCTTGTTCATTTTCACTATGAAGATATCCCTACCACCATTGTGGGTCGTGTCGTAGCATCCTCCGACCACTGGGAAATCGCTTGAGCCCGTTCTTCCAGCAAGGTAGGCGTTGCCTTCGTAATCCACTTCGATCCCAAGGGCCGCTTCGTCCGATGTGTTCCCTC
>JAUVEQ010000218.1 GCA_030594725.1 Methanobacteriota archaeon | reverse complement strand
CGTAGAACTCGCGGGGCACCTTGGTCGCTCCCACGACGACGAGGACGCCGGGCCCCGACCTGATGTCATGCCAGATGTCGTCGTCCCAGTGGGCGATGTTCTCACCGTACATCGTGAGGTGGACGACCTTGAGGTCAGTCTCCTTGACCAGGCGCCTGGGGTTCTCACAGGTGATCACCCTGGTGTCCCCTCCGAACTGCTGGACGACCTTGTCGATCCGTTCCTCCAGTTCTCGGTCGGCAGAGTCGATGTGGACCCTGGTGGCGCCCAGGGCCCTGGCCGTCAGGCACACGTGGGTCGTCATCCTCTTGTCCCGGTCGGGCCGATGGCCCAGCCTCAGCACCTCTATCCTCAGCAGGTGGTCCCCCTCTTGGTCACTCGGAGATCTCCACGCGGTGTCCCCGGTAGTCCAGCTTGGTGCTCCTCTTGACCAGGGAGCGCAGCATTATCTGGGATAGCCCCAGTTCCTCGGACACGTCCCCCGCGAAGCGTCCTCCATCTTGCACCCGCTCTACTATCATCCCCTCTAGCTTTCCGAACTCATCGTCGGGCATGACCACAGCCGCCAGAACCTCCGCGATGTCCTGGACCGCCACCGTGGTGTTGATGTGGAATGACAGGTAATACGTGTGGTAGGCCTTCTCAGAGATCGAGTCCACGGACTCCCACCGGGTCTCCACCAGCTTCATCTTCTCGAAGAAGTTGAGGGCCTGACGCCCCTCCGGGCCGTAGAGGTCCTCTATGGCGTTGGCGGTGCACCAACGGTTGGAGACCTCCATGAAGACCTTCCTTTTAACCTCCGTGTCCATGGCCCGCATGACGGGCACTAGTTCGGTAGGCTCGTTAATAACCTTGATACGTTTCATAAGGGAACGGGGCCCCGGATTAATCCGCTGGGTATATGTACCTTGCCGTGAAACCCGTGGGGTCGACCCATCACGAACGTTAGGCCTTGGTGGTCTTGACCGATTTCCCGTTCGTCCCCTTCTTCCTGCGGGAACGGGACAGCCCCGCGGCCAGGGCGACCACGACGGCCAGGACCACGACGATGATCACCACGGTCCAGAGGTCAAAGGAGATCGAGGATGTGCCCGCTTCGGCCCCCTCGATGTTGATAGTGAAGTCCATCTGTTTCTTTGCGACGGAATTGGTGGATGACACGATGACGGTGCCAATGGCGGAGCCAGTGGGCGTTCCGTCCACCACATCGATGGAGATGGTGACGTCCCGGGTCTCGCCCGGAGCCAGGTCGACCTTCGGAGTGCTGGTCCTCAGGTAACCGGTGATGTCACCAGAGAAGCTGATCCTGAAGGAATCGGGTCCGTTCCCGTCGTTGGTGATGGTGATCGTGGCAATGTCCTCGCGGCTTTGGCCGGTCTCGATGTCGATGGAGTTCACGTCCATCGCGGCACCGATAGCGAAGCGCTGTCTGATATGGACCTCGATGTCCTTGGCGTCCGAGGCCGAGGTGTAGTAGTTGGAGGTGGCCGTGACGGTTATGATCGCGTCATCGGTCGAGATTGCCGTTTGGGGGACCTCGACCGTGATGGTGATGGTCTGCTTCTCCGTGGCGCTCAAGGAGATCAGCGACTTCTCCAGGGTTGCCCAAGCGTAGTTCTGCCCCGACAGCGAAACGCGGATCTGGTCGTTGCCGTTGCCATCGTTGGAGATGGTCGCCCGGAAGGCGAAGGTCTCACCCGGGTCGAGGTCGCGGATGGGTGATGATATGTCCACGTTCACCGAGTAGGTCTGGCTGACCGTGATGGTGATCTGGTCGGTATCGGATTGACCGTGATCATCGGTGGCGGTCAGGGTGACCATGTAATCGCCCTCTCGGCGATAGGTCCAGGTCGGGTTCTCGGCGTTGGAGTCGATCTTGCCGTCCCCGTCAAGGTCCCAAGCGTACACGAGGCGTGCGCCCTCCGGGTCGTCGGAGTCGGACTGGAACCTCACCAGCTCGCCTGTCTGGACGAATATGGTGGTCACGACTATCCTCGCCTCGGGGGGCTGGTTCTTCAAGACGGTGACGATCAGAGAATCCTGATCGGTCTGACCTGGTCCCGGGTTTCCGGGCCGGGGATCATCGGTGACCCTGAAGATGGCAGTATAGGTCCCGGCCTCGGGGTAGGTGTAGGTCGTGTCCCCGTTGGTCATCTCGTCATAGTCCCAGACGCCATCGTTGTTGAAGTCCCACTGGTACCTTGCGATGCCGAAGTCGTCCGTGCCCTTGCCCTGGAAGTACACGGTATCGCCCTGCAGCACCGTCATGTCCTCGCCTGCGTGGGCGACTGGTGGCTTGTCAGGGGGTGGGTTGACTGTGATGGTGCGGGTGTCCGAACCACTCTCGCCCCGCTCGTCCTCCGCCGTGAACGTGGCGGTGAAGGTTCCGGGCGTCCGGTAGGTGTGGTTGGTCCGGCCAGAACTGCTGTGCTCCCACACGTCCCCGTCCCCGAACTCCCACATGTAGAGGGTTATGTTGTCCCCGTCGGGGTCGTTGGCGGTACCGCGGAAGGAGAGGGGTATCCCCACCTCGACCTGGGCGTCGTTGCCCGCGTTGGCCTCGGGTGGGTCGTTGGACTCCTCGTCAACCGTGATATCTTCAGTAGCATAGGCCACGCCGCCCTGGTTCCCATCGCGCACGATGAGCACGACGGTGTAATCACCCGTATCGTTGTAGGCCCAGTTCACAATGGCCTCGGTGGAGTCGGTGTCGAAGCCATCCGAGATGTCGAAATCCCACTCGAAGGACAGCTCGTCGCCGTCCGGGTCGGATGAGCCGGTGGCATCGAAGGTGATGATCTCGTCCACCGTCACGTTGGTCTTAGAGGCGTTCAACTCGGCCTCTGGTCGGTCGTTCTCCTCAGGGATGTTCGGGGCGTCGCCTATGACTATCACCATTCGAGCGGTGTTGTTCGCCTCTCCGTCGGTGACCTTCCAGCGTATCACCCTGGGTCCCTCTTCGGTGTAGGTGTGGGTGGTGGTGGGCTGCCGGGAGGACGTGCCATCGCCGAAGTCCCACTCGCCCGAGAGCGGGTCATCGTCGGCGTCGAAGCCGCTACCCTCGAAGTTGATCGGTTCCGAGACGTTGTACACCCCTGGTAACGGAGAGCGGATGATAGCGACGGGGGGAGTGTTGTCGACCGAAACAGGGATGACGGTGATGCGGGCCGTGTCGGTGTCCTCGAAGTCACCATCGGACACCGTCAGCGTGACGGTGTAGAAACCCGCGTCCGCATAGGTCACTTTGACGACCTTGCCCCGGGCGTCGGTGTCGCCGCTCCCGTTGCTGGAGTCGAAGTCCCAGCGATAGGTGAGGGTCTCTTGACCAGGGCTCAGGTCGAACGAGCCGCTGCCGTCCAGGGTCACGGATTCATCCTCCTCCACGGTCTGGTCCTCTCCAGCATCGGCCACGGGGGGTGGGAATGCCGCTGCGGCGGGAGGGGCGAGGAGGGTGAAACCGGACAGGATTAGCAACAGTACCAGGGACAGGGTGGTGATTCGTCTCACGAAGATACCTCTCTTGGCAGCGCTCGCTAACGCTCTGGCTGAATTATGACCAAGGGTGTAATTAAACCTTCCCATCCCGTTGGGGCCAGGGTCACGTTGCATCCAGGCCCGCTTGGACCGTGGACAATTCGCCAACTCGAAGCCCTTATCATCATCCACGGCGTTCTCCGATACCTATGTGGGAGGTCCGCGTAGCCGGTGCTGGCCAGACGCCCTTTGGCAGGTCCAGGGGATCCATAGGGAGCCTTGCCGACGAGGCTGCCGAGGCCGCTTTTGAGAGGGCCAACGTGGGCGATGTCGATGCGGTGGTGATCGGCTCGATGTCCCCCATGGGCACCATCGGCGAGGCCCACATCTCATCCAAGATAATGGACCATCTGGGCCTGTCCCCCCTCCCCGCCCTCCGTGTGGAGGCGGGCCCGGCCACCGGAGCCGCCGCCCTTCACGTGGCCTTCTGGGCCGTGTCATCGGGCCAGCACGAGACCGTCCTGGTGCTCGCCGCTGAGAAGCTGTCCCATCTGGAGCCAAGGGAGGCGTCCGGCGTCCTGTCCCGCATCGCCGCTCCAGAGGAGAGGGCGCTGGGCCTCACGATGCCGGGCATGACCGCCCTGATGGCCAGGGCCTACATGGACCGCCACGGCGCCACCGACGAGGACCTGGCCGACCTGGCAGTGAAGGCCCACAGGAACGCCAGGTCCAATCCCAACGCCCATAGGAGGAAGGACCTCGGAAGGGAGGACGTCCTGGCCGATCGCATGGTGGCCGAACCCCTCAGGCGCTACAACTGCGCGCCGCTCTCCGATGGGGCGGTGGCGATGGTGCTCACCTCCAAGTACCGGGGACCGGTCAGGATCTCGGGCATCGGAGCCGCCACGGACCGCCTGAGGTACGCCGATCGGCGGATGATGGACGGGTTCCCCGCCAACAGCGCCGCGGCCAGCCAGGCGTTGAGGATGGCGAACCTCAGGAGCGGGGACATCCACCTCCTGGAGACCCATGATGCCTTCTCCAACCTGGAGTGGTCGAACCCCGAGGACCTTGGCCTCCTGGGTAGCGGTCAGGGTCTGGATGCCATGAGACGGGGGGAGACGGACCTGGGTGGTCGGCTTCCCATCAATCCCTCGGGAGGCCTCACCTCCAAGGGGCATCCCGTTGGGGCCACGGGCCTGGGTCAGGCCGCCGAGGTGTTCTGGCAGCTGGCGGGCGAGGCCAAGGGTCATCAGGTGGACGCCGCGGTCGGCATGGCCCACAGCATCGGTGGCTTCGGCGCCAGCGTGTTCGTGACGGTGCTGGAGATGGCCTAGCGCAACATATTTCAAACCAATAATCCCTCACGTGGTCCCAAGCAGGGGTAGCTAAGCTTGGCCAACGGCGCGGGACTTAAGATCCCGTCCTTTAGAGGTCCGTGGGTTCGAATCCCTCCCCCTGCACCACACCTTCGGACCAACGGTTGCGAAATGATTTATTAGAGAGCCATCATTCACCCCAACGTGAGCTTCGTCGAATGGCTGACCGACCCCGTCATAATAAGCCGATATCTGGTCAATGCCTATTTCATCGTGATGGCGGTCATCTCCCTTGTCGCCATCTTCCTGGCGTTCCACACGCGATTCAAGTGGATGGCCCTCTTCCTCTGGATCATGGCAGGCCTCATCGGACTGGTATGGGAGGTCACACTCTTCTTGACGGGTTCTCGCGACTATGCCCTCGGGAACTCGGGCGAGCTCCTCTACCATGCCCTCACGGAGGGTGGGTCGGGTCTCGTCATCACCTTCGTCTTCGCCAACTGGATCGGTATCATCGATGCCGACAGGTACAGGGACCCGGAGCCCGAGGACGAGGGAGGTGATGACGAATGAGCCTCATCGACTGGCTCATGGAGTCGGCCGAGGTCACTCGCACGATAAATGGCGCCTA
>JAUVEQ010000411.1 GCA_030594725.1 Methanobacteriota archaeon | reverse complement strand
CTCATCACACTGTTCATCGTGGCGGTCATGGCCTACGCCTCCACGCTGGAGCTCACCGACCTTGAGATCGAGGCCGGGGACACCAAGGTCGATAAGGGCGTGAACATGCTGGACGTCCTCATCCTGTTCTTCTTCATGCCGGTGATGGCGATGATATACGGGTCCTCCCTGGTCCGCGACGAGATGGACGACAGGTCCATCACCTCCATTGTGACGTCGCCCATGGACCGGGTGATAACCTTCGTGGGCTACTACATAGGCCTGGCCATCTCGGTGTCCCTCATCATGCTGCTGATCCTTACAGCGGGCTTCATGTCTTACTTCGGGGCAATCGGCTTCGATGATACCGGGGGCATCTACGGGCCCTTCGCAGCGCTGATGGTGATAGGTGCCTTCGCCTACTCGGCCCTGTTCATCATGGTGTCGGTGCTGTTCAGCAAGCCCATCTACTTCGGCCTCTTCTATGCCTTCATATGGGAGGGCTTCATTGCGTCGATACCGGGGCGGATGCAACTGCTGTCCGTCAAGCACTACGTCAGGTCCCTGGGCACCCACTGGATAGACGTGGGCGAGATCTCCGTGTACGAAAGGGCCTCCTCTGTCTCGGACGCAGCCTGGGTGCTGGTCATATTCTCTATTGTGGCCTTCGTACTTGGGGCGTACCTGTTCCGGAATAAGGAGTTCACCTGATCCGGACGCCGGGGTCCTATCTGATCATTCTCCTGCCGAAGACCAGCACGAAGAGCGCTATCATGAAGGCGCCGGTGAATGCCTCCACGCCGGCCACCGCCCTTCCCGCGTCGGTGACGGGCTGGATGTCGCCAAAGCCCAGTGTCGTGAAGGTGACGATGGAGAAGTACAGGCACGTGAGGAAGCCTCCCCCGGTGCCGTAGTCGATGTCGCTGCCGTCGGAGGGAGCGATCAACTGGCCTGTGAAGTATATCGACGCGAAGATGCAAACGAAGGCGAACCACCAGAAGATGACCCGGGTGGGCCGCTCGCCGTAGCCGCAGAGGCCCGATACTATGTGGTTCGATATCCAGGCCGCGTACTCCTTGTCCATCTTGAGGGCCCGGGTCCGGAGGGCCATCTCCCGGATGAAGAACTCCCCCGCCATGGCGTAATCGCCCTCGTTCTTGTAGCTCTCCTTCAGGTTCCGGTGGGCCGCCTCGGCCCGCTTGATGGCGTCCCGGGTCCCCTCCTCCATGGCAAGGGTCTCCTCCTTGACCACCAGCTTCTTCCCCAGGGGACCCCTCGCGACCTTACCCCAGCGGGCCTCGGCCATGTACGCCTCCTCCAGGGAGGCGCCGGTGGTGAATACGTTGGAGAGGTCCACATCCCGGAAGGTGACGTGGCGCAGCTCGGCGTCCTCGAAGGTGCCGGCCTTGATGACAGCGCCATCGAAGCAGCCCCTCTTCTCGAAGATGACATCGGTCATGTCCATGTCGTTCCAGGTGGACCTCGTGAAGTCGGCGTAGTTGCGGAACTCGGCGAAGGAGAAGTTCGCCTGTCCCTTGCAGACCACATCGATGAAGAAGGAGTACTTGTCGAACTCGGCGTATCCGAAGTACAGCATGCCCTCCACCGTCACCCCGTCGAAGCGGATATCGCCCACGAACCTGGCGTGGTCGAACTTCGTGAGGGGTCCCAGGGCGGTGCCCTCGAAGAGCGCCTCGTCGCCGAAAAGGGTCCCACGGAACAGGGCCTCGCCCCCGAAGCGTGCGTTCGAGATTTGCACAGGTCCCCTGAAGTGAACGTCATCGAAGACGACCTTGTCCTTGAAGGTGGTCCCGTTGAGGTCCACAAGCTCGGGGAACCTGGCCTCGGCGAAGTTGGTGGGTCCGGAGAAGACGGCGTTCCGCAGGTTCACATCGGAATGGAACACCCTCCCCGACAGGTCGACACCGGGCAACCGGTAGCCCTCCAGGTCGTGGGAGCCCCCGTCGAGCTGGCGCAGGAGGGCCTCGACGCAGGCCTTATCGTCCTTCGCGTCCACCCTCTCGTGGAATATGCACAGGCGCCCCTTCGATCCGGGAAGCACCTGCTGGTCACACCTGTTGCTGTTCTCCCTCACGTAGGAGCACTGGGAGTCCAGGGGTTCCTTCTCGTCCCGCGAGCTCGCCTCTTCGCCCACCATGTCGACCCCTGGTACGGAGGTGGAGGGTCAAATAGGTTTCAGATGGAGAGGGCCCTTCATCTCGGTCCCTGCACCTTCTCCTCAAATCCGGGGTCGATGTGCTCCATCATGAAGTCGTCGTCGATCGCGGTCACGTGCCCGGTCTCCTCCTTGTGGACCGACAGATGCTCGTAGTGCACCGTGCTCTTCCTCACCTGGAAGACCAGCAGGATCAGGATGAGTACGACCACCAGTATGAGGATGCCCACCAGCATGTTCCCGGATATGCTGCTCATCTCCTCGTCGTGGGTGCTCTGGACGCTCTCGTCCAGGTCCGACTTTGCCTGGGCCAGGTTGGAATCCAGCTGCTGCACGTCGTTGATGATGTCGGCGAGCTTGGACAGGTTCTCCAGGGTGGTGGATAGGCTGTCGGTCTCACCCTTGGTCTTCGACCGGTGGTCGGCCACGTTGTCGCGGAGGGTAGAGAGGCTCGCTGCCGTCTCCTCGTCGAAGGCCGCCACGGATTCGGCCAGGGCCGCCAGCAGGGCCGAGAGGGCATCCAGGTTCTCCACCGAGAGGTTCTGGGTCAGCATTGC
>JAUVEQ010000001.1 GCA_030594725.1 Methanobacteriota archaeon | reverse complement strand
ACCACCTCGCCGCCATGCTCGCCTGCGCCTGGACCCAGGTCGATGATGTGCTCGGCGTGACGGATGGTCTCCTCGTCGTGCTCCACCACGATGAGGGTGTTGCCCAGGTCGCGAAGTTGCTCCAGCGTGCGCAGCAGACGCATGTTGTCCCGCTGGTGCAGGCCGATGGATGGCTCGTCCAGTATGTACATGACGCCGACCAGGCCGGAGCCGATCTGGGTCGCCAGCCGGATGCGTTGCGCCTCTCCTCCCGCGAGGGTCCCCGAGCTCCTGTCGAGGGTCAGGTATCCCAGGCCCACGTTCCTCATGAAGCTGAGGCGGGCGCTTATCTCCTTGATCACCTCCTTGGCGATCTTCGCGTCCCGCTCCTCCAGTTCCAGGTCCTCGAAGTACGCAAGGCACTGGCCCACCGAGAGGGAGCTCACGTCCATGATGCTCTTGCCCCCGATCGTGACCGCCAGGGTCTCGGGCCGGAGTCGATTTCCCTGGCAGGACGGGCAGTCACGGACCTCCATGTACGCCTCGATCTCCCGCCTCGACCACTCGGACGTGGTCTCCGTGTACCTGCGTTCCCAGGCGTTGATTACACCCTCCACCGGCCGGGTCCACTCGTGGGTCATGTGCTTGCCCACCAGCTTCATGTGCACCTTCTCGTCGGAACCGTACAGGACGATCCTCCTCGCCTCCTCGTCGAGCTCGTTCCAGGGCGTGTCGACGGAGAATCCGAAGTGGTCCCCGATGGCCTGGAGCCACTGGTCCGCGTACTGGGAGGAGGAGTTTGCCCAGGGCCTGATGGCGCCATCCCTCAGGCTCAGGTCCTTGTTGGGGACCATCAGGTCCTCCGACACCCGCTTGTAGGTCCCCAGGCCCTGGCACATCTCGCAGGCCCCGTGGGGGCTGTTGAAGGAGAACATCCTTGGCTTGAGCTCGGGGATGGAAATGCCACAGGTCGTGCAGGCGAACTCCTCGGAGTACGAGCCCTTCTTCTTTCCCTGGAGGATGCGCACCCCACCTCCGGAGAGCTGCAGGGCGTTCTCCACGGAGTCCGTGAGGCGCTGGCGCACGTCGCCCTTCAACTCGAGGCGGTCCACGACCACCTCGATGGTGTGCTTGTAGTTCTTGTCCAGCTCTATCGCGTCCTCCTCGTCGAGCCGATGCTCCTCCCCGTCCACGCGGACGCGGATGTAACCGTCCCTTCTCAGCTGGTCGAAGAGGACCTTGTGGTGACCCTTGCGGTCGTCCACGACCGGGGCCAGCACCTGGATCCGGTCGCCGTCGAAGTCGTGCCGGATCGCGCTCACTATCTGCTCCGCGGACTGCCGCTCGATGCGTTTTCCACACTTGGGACAGTGGGGGATGCCTATGTTCGCCCAGAGCAGGCGGAAGTAGTCGAAGATCTCGGTGACGGTGCCGACGGTGGACCTGGGGTTCCGGGACAGGGCCTTCTGGTCGATCGAGATGGCGGGGGAGAGGCCCTCGATGTAGTCCACCTCGGGCTTCTTCATCTGTCCCAGGAACTGGCGGGCATAGGCCGACAGGGACTCGACGTACCTGCGCTGGCCCTCGGCGAAGATCGTGTCGAAGGCAAGGGAGGACTTGCCGGAGCCCGAGAGCCCGGTGATGACCGTGAAGGTGTTGCGGGGTATGCGCACGTCCACGCCCTTGAGGTTGTGCTCGCGGGCGCCCACGACCTCCAGGTACTTCACCGTCAGGTCACGCACCTCCCTTGGGCTTGCCCCAGGAGTGTTTCTTCTTCTTCTTCCACTTGCCCCTGCGAGTGCTCTCCTTCGCCCGACGCGTGGAGATCGGCCTGGGCCGGGGCCCGCCCATGGAGGGTGCGCCCATTCCAGGTGGACCCACCGCCTCGTCACCGAGCTCGCTCTCCTCCAGCTGGTGTATCTTGTCCCGCAGGACGGCGGCGTACTCGAACTCCAGGTCGGCGGCGGCCCGGTCCATCTCCCGGCGCAGGCCGTCGATGACCGTCTCGGCGCCCATGGTGAGGTCGACCTCGATGTCATCGGGTGTGAGCTCGCCCCCGTCGGAGACGCTCTTGACGACGATGGGCCGGATGGAGCTGGTCTTGACCACGGTGTGGGGTTCGATGCCGTGCTCCCGGTTGTACTCCGCCTGCTTGGCCCGCCGGGTCTCGGTGATGTCCAGGACCGCCTGCATCGCCGCGGTGACCTTGTTGGCGTACATTATGACCATGCCATGGAGGTTCCGGCTTGCACGACCGATGGTCTGGAGCAGGGACGTCTCGGAACGCAGGAAGCCCTGCTTGTCCGCATCGAGGATCGCGACCAGGGACACCACGGGGAGGTCGAGGCCCTCGCGCAGGAGGTTTATGCCGATGAGGACGTCGAAGTCCCCGGCCTCCAGGCCCCGGAGCAGCTCGACCCGCTCCACGGTGTCGATGTCCGAGTGCATGTACCGTACCCTCACGTCGAGGGCGGCGTAGTGGTCCGTGAGGTCCTCGGCCATACGCTTGGTGAGGGTGGTGACCAGGACTCGCTCGCCCAGCTCCGACCTGTCGCGTATCTCCGCCAACAGGTCGTCGACCTGACCCTCGACGGGGCGGACCTCGAGGCTCGGGTCCAGCAGACCCGTGGGCCGCACCACCTGCTTGGCCACCACCTCGGAGTGCTCGAATTCGTAAACGCCCGGGGTGGCGCTCACGTACAGGGTCTGGCCGACCCGTTCCTCGAACTCCTCGAACTCGAGGGGGCGGTTGTCGTAGGCGGATGGCAGGCGGAACCCGTATTCCACGAGGGAGTGCTTCCGCGACCTGTCCCCGGCGGACATCGCCCGGATCTGGGGCAGCGTCACGTGGCTCTCGTCTATGATGGTGATGAAGTCGTCGGGGAAGAAGTCGAGGAGGGTGTAGGGTGGCTCGCCCCTGCGCCGCTCGGTCAGATGTCGGGAGTAGTTCTCGATGCCGGAGCAGCTACCGGTGGTCTCCATCATCTCCAGGTCGAACTCCGTCCGCTGACGGATGCGCTCCGCCTCCAGGGGCTGGCCCGCCTCCAGGAACCTCTGCTCCCTTGCCAGCATCTCCTTGTTGATGTTGGAGATGGCCCGCTCCATCACGTCCTCCTCGACGATGTAGTGCTTGGCGGGAGGGAACATGACGGACTTCCATCGGTCGAGGGGCTTGCCGGTGACCCGGTCGACCTGGGAGATGCGCTCAACCTCGTCCCCGAAGAGCTCGATGCGGACGATGTCGTCGGTGTGGGGCGGCCAGACCTCCACGATGTCGCCCCGGGCCCGGAACCTGCCCCGGGCAAGGTCGATGTCGTTGCGTTCGTAGTGGAGCCGCACCAGTTCCTTCAGGATGTGCTGGCGGGGTATGGGCTGGCCCTCGGTGAGCACCAGGGTCATCCTCTGGTAGTACTCGGGCACGCCAAGGCCGTATATGCACGAGACGGAGGCGATTATAATGACGTCCTTGCGGGCGAGGAGGGACGCCGTCGCACGGTGGCGCAGCTTCTCCAGCTCCGTGGAGATCTCCACCTCCTTGGCAATGTACTGGTCCGTGACGGGAACGTACGCCTCGGGCTGGTAGTAGTCGTAGTACGACACGAAGTACTCCACCGCGTTCTCCGGGAAGAACTCCCGCAGCTCGTTGTACAGCTGGGCGGCGAGGGTCTTGTTGTGGGAGATCACGATGGTGGGCCTCTGCAGCCTCTGGATTACATTGGCCATTGTGAAGGTCTTTCCCGACCCGGTCACTCCCAGCAGTGTGGCCTTCCGGGCATCCCCCTGGAAGGCCTCCACCAGGGTGTCGACCGCCTCTCCCTGGTCTCCTCTGGGAACGAACTCAGTGGTGAGCTTGAACGTGTCCATTGTCCGCCGGTGGGTTGTACCCAGGGGTCTGTATATGAAGATTGTCCCGGGGGGTGGGCGGATGTGTGGATGGGCCTCTTCCGAGGGATTATATACGGACCATCGCAATCCAAGCGGCATGATACGTGGTTTCGTGGGGAGCCCCAACAAGGATGGCAGGACGTCGGCCATCGTCAGGGAGGCGCTGCTTGGGGCCGAGGAGCAGGGGGCGGAGGTGGAGATCGTCCACCTGTCCGACTACCGGGTGTCCGATTGCTTCGACTGCAATGTCGAGCACCAGGGCGGGATGGACTGTGGACCCGACGATGACTACCGAGCCCTTTCGATGATGATCGACTCGTCCGACGCCGTCGTCATCGGCTCTCCCGTCTACTGGTCCGCCATCACCAGCAACGTGCGCGCCATGCTGTCCCGCAAGCTCCGGGTGGAGATGGGGTCCGGACCCAACATGGGCATGCCCGCCCTGGGCATCCTGGTCGCCGGGGGCTCCGGGAACGGTCTGGTCGAGGCAATGAAGCCCCTCTACCTCCTGTTCGAGAAGCTGCGATGGCATCCCCTGAACAGCTTCCCCGTGACCCGCTTCAACTGGGACCGGGCACTTGTCTTCGCCAACGAGGCGGGCCGTGACCTGGCCGCCATGTCCGACAGGCGCATGCCCATCCCCGAGGACCAGATCTGGACCTTCTACAACGACCTTCGCTATCGCAGTTACGACCGCATCGACGAACGGCGATTGCTGGCGGAGGTCATCGTGGGCGCCCTGCCTGAGATCGGCAAGTTCGCCTCGGTCGCTTCCGAGCTGCGGGAGAAGCGGGACAAGGTCGAGACCCTCTTCCTGCAGCACCGGAAGGCGGAGGCGGTCCCCCTCATCGACGACATCATCTTCCGCGCCACCGAGATATGGGAGGTGCTCAGCCCGTCGGCCCGCGCCTTCGAGGAGAAGGGCGATCGTGAGAGAGACTAGCGGGATAACGTATTTATCAAGGCCTCTCCATTCCACCGTGTAGCGGATGTGAAGTCCCGTGGTCGAGTTCCGGCGTAAGAAGGATAAGAAGGACGATCCCGACCTGTGCTCCGTAAAGGGCTGTCAGGAACCCTTGAAACGGTCCATGAGTGCCAAGGCCGTCGAGAAGGCAGTGCCCGACATGAAGTTCAAGGTGAAGGACCCCAAGAAGGTCAAGCTCTGCAAGGAGCACTACAAGGAGTACAAGAAGGCGACCAAGGAGGAGCGCAAGCTGCAGCGCATGTCCTGGTCGAAGTAGACCATCGGAACGACCACAAAGAACGAGGGAGCAGACCGATGACCGAACAGCGAGAAAGGTTCCGCCTCGCGAACCCCTACCAGGTGGAGGGTGTCCGTCCAGGACCAGATTCACCCCGGGCCAAGCTGCCCGTTCCCCACAGACAGGTATGGGCCGCCCTCCAGGACGGACTGCGGAACCTGCCAAGGGTCCGGGAGAGTGTCCTCTGGTGCGGCGAGGGGTGGCGGTGGGCCTGGCAGTACTCGTACGGCGATCGACAGCTCGCCTTCCTGATACCCTCCGAAGTGGGCGTCTCCGCCGTGCTGGTGGTGGACAACGATTCCCTCGATCCACTGATGGAGCACGAGGAGATGACCCCCTCGATCCGCAACCTGGTCGAATGCTCCGAGCCGAAGGGGAGCAGCCGCAGATGCTGGACACCGGTCCTCGATGTGGACACCGCCCGGAACTTCCTCAACGCGGCCCGTGGCCTTCTCGAGATCATCAGGTCCCAGTAGGTCCACCGGGTGGAGCCAGGGCTCCTTCGAAGGTGGGAAGAATATTGCATGTAAAGGTCGACGGCTTTCATGGGTTCCCATGGGCGCGAGCACCACAGTACAACCATGTACGTGTGCGGCCTTAACTACCGGGTTCGGGATGGGACCGGGTGATCTCCGCAGCTTTGACCGTCGTACCTTTACCTGCGAACGGCGCGTATGCGCCATTCCTTATATCAACTTTTCGACGTTCTCCGCGATCATGGAGTGGTGGACGTATCCCGTCCATGTCCACTGGACCACGCCGTCACCGTCCAGGAGCACGATGAGGGGCAATTGCCAGATGTCGTAGCGGGACTGGATGTTGTCACCGTCCACCGCGAAGGTCCAGGTGGCATTGTTCGATTCTCTCACCGACCGCACCTCGTCGTCGGTCTCCCAGGTGATCAGGTCCAGCGAGACCATCTGGAGGCCCTCTCCGGAGTAGTTCGAATAGACCTTCTCCAGGTCCTCGAAGAGCATGAGGCAGAACGGGCACTCCATCTCCCAGACGTTCACGATGACCGGGGACCCGCGCAGGTCCGACAGCCTTCCCTCCACGCCATCCACGTCCCGCCACACCAGGTCTGGGACCGTACCTCCGACCTCGGGATGCACATCCTCGAGTATTTGGATGCCCCAGGTGGCCTCGATCACCTGGACGATGCGACCCTGACCCAGGGCCTCGTCGCTCCTCTCGAGTATGACCCGGTCGGTGTCCAGTACGAGAACGGTCGGGTAATCCTGGATCGAGAGGATGTCCTTGATGACGCCCTTGGGCGTTGAGAAGGGCCAGTCCGCACCCACCTCGTCGCGCAGGTCGCCCACGGTCCTTCCATCGTACACCTGGCTGTCGCGGATGGTCAGGGCCTCTACGGTGACGTTGTCCCAATGCCCGAGCACGCTCCTTATCTGAGCGAACTGTGGCATAAAGGGGTCTGCTGCCGGGTCCACAACGTGGAGGATGACGTAATCCGCATCGATGCTCCACAGACCAAGGGTGGAGCCATCGTGGGTGGTCACGTTGAAATCGGGTATGCGGAAGTACTTTGTGGTCCCCTCGTGAGGGAGTTCCATCCCATCGGGTTCACCCTCATCCAGGCAGCCCGGGAGGACCGCCACCATCAACAGGATAAGGAGGACGATGAAGGGCGTGGCCCGGTCCATGGCAATGCACAAGCGGCCTGTCTATATCACGTTTTGGGCGAAGTATGGTCAAGCGCCAACGACAATGCCCACGCAGAGGAGTGTCCCGCCGATCAGGTGGGTGATGACCGTGAGCCCCATCGCTGGCTCCATGTCGGGGTAGATCCCCCGGGAGCGGTTGAGCACCGCGATGGCCCCTGCAGCGGGGAAGAACGCGGCCAAGGTCACCAGGGCGGCCAAGGGCATGAGGTTCATGATGACGGCCCCGACGATCACCGCCATCGCTCCCACCTGCAGCGTGGTGTAGACCTCGATCGACCGCTCCGCACCCCAGCGAACGACCAGGGTCCGCTTGCCGGATGCCTCGTCGGCCTCCATGTCCGGGAACTGGTTGACCCAGATGACGGCTGCGATCCACAGTGACACTGGAATGGATGCGGCAAGGGCCTCCCAGCTGAAGGACCTGACCTGGATGTAGTAGGTCCCGAGGACGACCAGCAGGCCGAAGAGGGCCCCGATGACCAGATCGCCCATCCCCTTGGACGCAAGGGAGAGCGGTGGCGCGGAGTAGAAGTACGCCCCACCCACGCCTATCATGCCCAGGAGCAGGATGATCCAGCCGTCCTCACCAAGCAGGTACACCAGGTAAAGGCCCACGATGGAGCCAAGGGCCAGGAACGCCTGGCCCAGCCTCAGCACCTTCCTCGGGGAGAGACGCTTGTCGACCAGGGTGCTCGAGCCTCCGGAGAAGGCCGTCCTGTTGCGATTGATGACGTCGGTCCCGCCAAGGAAGTCCCAGTAGTCGTTGGTGACGTTGGCTCCCAGATGAAGGAACACGACGCCGATCATTGTGAGGAAGAACAGGTACCAGTCCATGCCCCACAGGTCCTTGAGGGCGGCCCAGGCCACCGCCCCGCCCACGAGCACGGGGATGATGGAGGCGGTGAGGAAGGGAGCCCGGAGCTCCTCGAGCCAGTCGGTCAGTGTGGCGTCACCAGAAGACGCTTGGGTATTGGTACCTTCGATTGTCACTCCACCTTGGAAGAGGGAGGATGCAATTAAGGATTGTGCCAAGAATTTCAGCAGATGCTAGAGTCGGTCCCGATGGCCTCCATCCCGGGGCGAAGGCCCAGCCTCAACGGTCGGGCCAGGTGCCGTCTGGCCCCGGTCGGCACCTCGTACCAACCCGGTGCCACATCCCTGGTTCGGACCTCCTCGATGACGTCGCCCTCGCCGGCCCTTGCACCGCAACGGACGCATCTGTAACCCGTCCCCGTGCCGACGGACTTCATCGATTTGCCGCAGTCGGGGCACTTGGGATTGCCGACCTTCACAACCTGGGTCGGGGTCCCGAGGGCCAGCAGGGAGAACTTCTCCAGGTTCAATGTCCGGGGCTCTTCGCGAATGCTGCCGCAGGCAACGATGATGTCCCCGGGAAGGAGCTCGCGCACCACGTGGCGGAACCCCTTGGTGGGCTCGTAGGCGGCGACGGCCAGGTGGCGTCTGCCGTCGGCGATCTCGAACAGTACGTGGCCGCCCGGGATCGTCCTGGGGGCCTTGGTGACCTCTCCCCTCACCACCACGCTCTCGAATGGTCTCACGTCGGAGAGGGCCTTCGGAACGAGATGGTCGTCCGTCCCCTGGTTGGTGATGAACTCGACCCAGCCCGCCCGCTTCTCGCCGATGATGGTCCCGAGGGCCCTTGGCAGGTCACCGGGGTCGGTGCCCCGGATGCCGAAGAGCACCGGGCAGGGGCTAGATGGGACCATTGTGAGGTAGCCCGTCTCGTGGTCGTAGCTGTCGAAGGTGCTTGGAAATTGTTCGTCAAGGGCCTCCACCGACGAGGCGTCCACATCCCTGGGCGTTCCCCAGCGGTCCCTACCGCGATACGCGATCAGCTCCCACGTGGTCCGCTCCATCGGCCAGGCGATGGCAGCCGACGCGCCGATCAGGCCCCGGAGGGAACCCTCGCCCCGGAACAGAAGGCCCCCGTCCCTGAGCCTTAGTTCGACGGTGTCAACCTCCAGGATCGTGTGCAACGCCTCGTCGTACCATGCTGGGGGAGGGGGTCCTCGGGACAGGACAAGACCGGGATTGGTGCGGTCATCCTCGATCCAGGTCAGTTCCTCCACGACGGCCCACGCCACATCCAGGACCTCCTGGCTTGGGGGGACGTCGACGCCATCCGGATAGGAATGGATGGGCACCCCGCCCCATTCCCCGATCGCCCTGGGCGCGCCCCCTGGCGTTCCCAGGTGCATGGCCAGCGCGGCGTTGCCCCGGGTCTTCCAGGGGTTCGTGGGGTTCAACCTCACCAGCCGCGGATGGTCCAGGAGGACCAGGTCCAGCTCCTCCCGGAGACGGAGTGCCATCTGCACTGCCACGTGGGTGGTGCAGCCTCCCTTGAGGGAGTCGGTGTCGTCCACTCCGAGGAGCATTCCGGGACCTCCGGCCCTCCAGCGGACGGAGGGTATTTATGGTTTCTCCGACCTGGGCCCGGACGCCGCACCGCCCCCCCTTGGCGCCCTCACGCGGCGCCGATGTCCGGGTTCGGTCGTCATGGAACTCCCCATGACACGCCATGAAGTCCGTCCGTACCCTGGCGCACCATGACATGCTGTGTCATGGCTATCCGCTGGCTGATTCGCTCCTTCCGCGCGCCCTTACGTTGACGGGCCGGAACTATTCCCCGGAAGTAATATATAGGACCTGATTCCTCTATTCCAAATACGGGGGGAGACCTTAGTCTTCTCTCTAGGATGTGTGCGCATGGTAGGAATCGCCCTCAAGACCGATGACAAGAGAGTTCTCACGGTCGCCCAGCTCTCGACCGCCATTATGAAGAGCATCGACCGGCAGGATATCCAGCCCGAGGCCGCTAACCAGCTGGCCACCCACGTGATGAACTTCTTCGGTTACAACGATACCATCATCGACAATATCCTCGAGCCCGAGGACCGGGACGCCTTCTACATGCTGGAGGACCTGGGACTCCTCATGACCGAGCGCGAGGAGACCACCCTCTACGACGGCCGCGAGTGGCGGATCCACTACTGGCTGTTCCGCAAGAACAAGATCGATGACCTGACCGGCGAACATGATGCCTTCGACGCCGAAGAGGACGAGCTGTCCTCCATCTACGACGATATCCCAGAGGATATCTGGTCCACCCGGTAGGACAGGGCACGGCACTTTCACTGCCCTCCGGCAAGCCTTTAAACCCCCAGGGCGCCCTCCGTCGACCGCGTGAGTGAGGCCACCCCGGGTGCCGAGCACCTTTTCCCGTACCAGCCCAGGCCACACCAGTTGGACCTAGCGGATGCCGTGGAGCGTACCGTCCGGGACGGTGGGCATCTTGTCGTGGAGTCCCCCACCGGGACGGGGAAGACCGTCTGCGCCCTCGCCGGCTGCCTAGCGGGCGCCAAGGAGGAGAACCTGCGGGTCCTCTATCTGACCCGCACCAACGCCCAGCAGAAGCAGGTCCTGCTGGAGCTGCGGGCCATCAACGGGACCCATCCCGTGTTCGGCACCGCGATACAGGGACGGGCGAACATGTGCTTCATGGCCCATGACGACCCGGAGGTGGGCTCGGCCAACTCGGAAGAGCTGTCCCGCTTCTGCGCCGACCGGAAGGCCAGGACCCGTGAGGGCGGGGCCAAGGACCCGATGTCCTGTCCCTACTTCGCCGGCCTCCTGGAGTGGGACATGCCCCTCACGGTGGAGTGGGCGATCAAGACGCTTCCCACGGCCAGCGACCTGATGCGCTACTGCAAGGAACGCCGCATCTGCGCCCACGAGGTGGCCAAGGAGCTCCTGCGGCACGCGACCGTGGTCACCGCCCCCTACATCTACTTCTTCTTCCCCTTCACCCGGAGGATGCTCCTGGACTGGATGGGATGTCACGAATCGGAACTGGTGGTGGTGGTCGACGAGGCCCACAACCTGCCCGATTACGCCCGTGACCTCCAGTCCATCAAGCTCACCCAGGAGACCCTGAGGCGCGCCCGCCGGGAATCGGGGGAGATGGGGGACCCCGAGGTCCACGAGGGCCTGGCCCTGTCCACCTTCCTCGAGGGGCTGGAGACCATAGTCATGGACATCGCGGACGAGTACGTGGTGGACGAGGACGGACTGTTCCCTCCCGACGAGTTCAATGCCGAGCTGATGTCCCGGTTCCGCGTGACCTCCGTGAAGGCCCAGACCATCGCAAAGAACATCGTCACCCACGGGGAGATCCTCAAGGAGCAGCGGCGGAAGCTGGGACGGCTCGCCCGGAGCTTCGTCCATGCCACGGGCCGCTTCGTCGAGGGGTACATGAAACTGGATTCCGAGGACTACGTCAAGCTGGTGGCCCGGGCCCCCGGGACGCCCCGGGAGGACCGGGAGTCGTGGCTGGAAGGCTACTGCATGGACCCTTCCAAGGCGTGCGCATCCCTCTGGGACGCGGCCGCGAGCATCCACATGTCGGGCACGTTGCGGCCCCTGGAGGAGTACAGGGCCTCCATCGGGTTGCCCGGGTCGACGCAACTGCTCGTCCTTCCCTCGCCCTTCCCCTCGGAGAACCGGTTGCTGCTCTATGGACGGGACCTCACAACACGTTACGAGGACCTTCAGCGGGACCCGGGGATGATAGCGCGCATCGAGGACCGAACGGTCCAGCTGGTGAACGCCCTGGCCCGCAACACGGTCATCTTCTTCCCCAGCTTCGCCATGAAGCAGCGGTTCATCTCCGACGGTGTGGCCGGACGACTGACCAATCACATCTACGACGAGGAACGGGGCATGCCCACATCGGACCTGGAGGGACTGATCGATTCCTTCCGCCAGCCCAATGGGGACGGGAACTGCCTCCTGGCGGTCGTGGGTGGCCGGGTCTCCGAGGGGCTCGACTTCCCCGGGAAGGGTCTGGAGGTGGCGGTGGTCGTGGGCATACCCTACCCCAAGCCCACGGCCCGGCAGAAGGCGATGCGCCACTACTACGAGGTCAAGTTCGGAAGGGGCTGGGACTACGCCGTCAAGGCCCCCACCACCCGGAAGTTGCTGCAGGCTGTCGGGAGGTTGATCAGGAGCGAGACGGACCGGGGGGTGGCGGTGATCCTCGACAGCCGGGCAGCGCAGTTCAAGGGCGAGGTGCCCGAACTGGAGGCTTCGTATGACGTGGTCGCTGATGCCCGAGGATTCTTCTCGGATTAGTACCTGAATTTGGGTTGCTGAACCTCTGCTCCAGACCACCTATATACACTATATATTAAGATATTAAATATCCCGTTCACAATATGAGATTGACCATTGGGGAGTACCGGAATCGGTCCCTCAACATGGTGTAGTTGGGAGGAGGAGATTACGGCGATCGAGTACTTGTGGTTCCTAGCCATCTCGCTGGCCGTATCCTTCTACCTGGCCCTCAATATCGGAGCGAACGATCTAGCTAACGCCATGGGGACCTCGGTGGGTTCCAAGGCCCTCACCGTTCGCAACGCCGTCATAATCGCAGCGGTGCTCAACATGGCTGGTGCTGTCCTTGTGGGCTCGCGCGTCACCCATACCGTTCGCAAGGACATCATCGATCTCGGGGCCCTCGGCGGGGACGATACGTTCAACTGGACCATCCTGATCGGCATGCTAGCGGCGATGCTTGCGGCCGCCATATGGATCAACGTCGCGACATACTTCCATCTTCCCGTGTCCACGACCCACGCCATCGTTGGGGCGATGATAGGCTTCGGTATCGCCGCCGGAGGGATGGCAGTGGTCAACTGGCCCATGGTGGGCAAGATCGCCATGTCCTGGGTGATATCTCCCATTGCCGGCGCAATGATGGCCCTGGTTGCCTTCATGTTGATAAGGAAGGCGATATTGACACATCCGCACCCCTTCAAGCAGGCCCTGAGGTACGCGCCGTTCCTCGTGGGGCTCGTGATGAGCATCCTCGCTATCGCCATGCTCGTCGAGGCGTTGGAACCACTCCACCTCGGCATTTCCTTCCCCCAGATCGTGATGATCGGTCTTGTCGTGGGCATCCTGGCCTCGATACCCGCGTACCTCCTCTTCAAGAGGTACAAGATGGTGGAGATGGACGAGTACAAGAAGGTGGAGCGCATCTTCATCCCACTCCAGATCATCACCGCGGGCTACGTGGCATTCGCCCACGGTTCGAACGACGTGGCGAACGCCATTGCTCCCTTGACTGGTATCGTGGCCCAACTGGTCTATGGCACGCCTGAGGACATCCCTTTGTCCACCGTCGTTGCCCTGCTGGCCTTTGGCGGCATCGGTATCGCCATCGGCACCGCTGTTTGGGGGCGAGGCGTGATGAGGACCATCGGGGAGAGGATCACCGAGATCACTCCCACCCGCGGGTTCACGGCAGAGTTCTCCGCCGCCACCACCGTCCTCGCATGCTCGATGCTGGGCCTTCCCATCTCCACCACCCACACCCTGGTGGGCGCCGTGATCGGTGTGGGGCTGGCGGGCGGCGTGGCCGCGGTGGACAGTAAGGTCATCAAGAACATCGTCTATTCATGGCTCATCACCGTCCCGGTGGCGGCGATCCTATGCATGGGCCTTTTCCTGGTCATGGATTATATATCATGAGGTATCATGGAGGTATTATATGGTCGACCGCAAACACTACCGCTCGACGGTGATCGACACCCTGCCCACTTCACCCATCAAGGTGCTGATGGAGCACTTCGGCCGGTGTTGCACTGCCGTCCACAAGCTGAATGACATGCTCTTTCTCTACATGGACGGCAAGTACGTGGAGGCGGCCTCACTCTCCGTCGAGATCTCACGCCTCGAGCACGAGGCGGACGAGATCAAGCGACACCTTCGCGCCAGTGTCCCGCGCATGATCCTGATGCCCATCTCGCGACAGGACCTCCTGGAGATACTGGCCAGCAACGAGGCGATCGCGGACAGCGCCCAGGACGTCGCCCAGATCCTTGACATGCGTGAGACCAAGATCCCAGACGAGCTCAGGCCCTTGATGGAGGAGTTCATGGGCCACGTCGTCGAGGCCGTCGTGGCCCTCCGCAGGATGATGAACCACCTCGACCGATTGCTGGAGAGCACCTTTGCCAAGTTGGAGACCCAGACGGTCATCGAGCTTGGGCATCATGTTCACGAGCACGAGTACAAGGCCGACAGCGCGGGCAAGGAGCTGTCCAAGGCCATATATGCGATGGAGGATCAGCTCGGTCCCGTCTCCATCTACCACATCATGCGCTTCACCGACGTCATGGACCGGGTGGCCGATAGCGCGGAGAACGCCGCCCTCAAGATGGTGCAGGTCGTCTCGAGGTAGGGAGCATAGGGAGTACGCGGATCCCTCACGACACGTAGACGAGCACCGCGACCACGCACCCGTAGTTGCCCTCGCAGACCATGGACCGAACGCAGGTCTCGGTCTCTTCGATATCCATCCCGCGTACCTCGGCCATCCTCGCCAGCTTGACCTTCAGCATGCGGTCCACCTCGGCCGTCGGGGCGTTGCTGTGATGCTCGGCCACGATCCCGTAGCGCTCGCCGCTGCCGGTGGTGCCCCAGGTCCACGCGAGCCCGCATCCGACCCGCTCTCCCAAGGTGCCCGCCATCTTGGCCATCACGCAGAACGTTATGGCGCCCTTCGGGATCTCGATCGGCTCCATCTCATGGCTATCTGGAGGAAGGATCGAGGATACCTCCACCAGGTTGCACTCGGTGATGCCCGCGTCCCTCAATGCGAGGTCGAAGGCGTTCAGCTCCGAGGCGCCGTCGTGGGCCTCGCCGGAGGTCACAAAGTATCCCCGGGGCACAAGGAACCCGTCCATGGGAGGCCGAAGGGCAGGGGGTCTATTTAACTGTGTCCGGTGGTGGACCCTGGCGCCGCGCAAGGTATTAGTACGTCAGGGTCCTTAATCCGGTCACCTGGGAGGGATCAGGTGGAACCGATAAGGGTGAGGTGGCACGGTCACTCCTGCTTCGAGGTCAGCGGCGACGAGGTGACCGTCGTCACGGACCCCCACGACGGCAGGAGCATTGGCATCCAAGCCCCGAAGGTCAGGGCCGATGTGGTCCTCGTCAGCCATGACCACTTCGACCACTCCGCCGTGAAGGTGGTCTCCAAGCCAGAATCCCGTATCATAACCGACCCTTCCCCTGTCAAGATCGGGGGCCTCAAGATAAGGGGCATTGAGACCTTCCACGACGTCAGCGAGGGAGTGTCCAGGGGCGGGAACATCGCCTTCAAGTTCATCCTGGAGGAGGTCAGCTTCTGCCATCTGGGAGACCTTGGCCACTTGTTGACCCCAAAGCAGGCCAAGGCCATCGGGAGGGTGGACGTCCTCTTCATCCCCGTGGGGGGCGTGTTCACGATCGATGCTGCGGCCGCGTGGCAGGTCATCGGGATGGTAAGGCCCGCCATCATAGTCCCCATGCACTACCGGGTCGGGGGGCTCAGCCTGTCCATCAACGATATCTCCCCGTTCCTAGAGGGGGCGGACCCCGACTGTGTCATCAAGGTCGGGAACATCGTGGAGTTCTCGAAGGCGGACCTGGACGATGAGCAGCTGGTCTGGATATTCGCCCTGTGACCCTTCTCATATGTCCACGGCGTAACCGTCAAGCAAGACCCCGAATCCCTGGGAGACCACCTGCTCGAACTCGTGGGACCTTGGATCGCAGAGCGGGTTCGTGTGATTGAGATGGGTGAACGCGACCCGCGTACCGCCCTCGAGCACCCGTCCCAACCTGACGATGGATTCCTCAACGGGTGGGTGGGGCACCCTGTCCATCGCTCCCGGTATCTCGTCCCGATAGTAGAACGTCCCGTCGATGATGGCCATGTCGACCCGGGTCATGACGTCGACGAAGGAATCCTCCAGGTGGTCCATGTCCGGGGCGTACAGGACCTTCTCCCTTGGACCCTCCACGAGCCAGGCCACGGTGTCCGAGAAGTCCTCCCTGTGGGGAACGGTCACCGGTCTCATCGACAGGTCCTCTGCAAGGTCGATGGTGTCCCCCGGATGCGACACCCGTACATCCAACGCTCCCCACTCAACCATGTCCTTGAAGGGACGGTTCTCCCTGAGGAACCGGGCCGCTGCCGGGGGAGCGATCACGGGCAGTCCCCTGGGCATCATCCCCTCCTTCCCCAGGTGACCCAGGCCCCAGTAGTGACCCATGTGGATATGGGTGAGGAGGATGGCGGAGAGGGGTACGCCGCTCATCTTCGGGCCGCCCATCGCGTCCCGGACCGTCTCCATCTGCACGGGCAGGTCGGGGGACGCGTCGATGAGCCAGGCCCGGCCCCCCTTCCTGTCGATGACGGCTGCGCTGGAAGCTAGACGGCGTGGTATCCCCCCTTCACGCGCGGCCTCGCAGGTGGGACACCTGCATGCCACGTGGGGAACCCCACCATCCTGTCCCGTCCCCAGCACCGATAAGCGCACGACATGTCATCGTACCTCTTGCCGAATAAGGTCTTCGGTCCGGGTCCGAGAGGGATAGCGTTAACTCTCATGCAATCAACTATACCCCCCTGATATCATGACGAAAGGGCACGTCCACAAGTTGGAGATAACGGAGCTATCCCTCGAGCTGGGCGGGAGGACCATCCTTGAGGACATATCCCTTGACGTCCACCACGGGGAGACCGTTTGCATTCTGGGCGGTTCCGGCGCGGGCAAGAGCATGCTGCTGCGGACCATCGTGAGGCTCCACGAGCCCACGAAGGGGCGCATCCTGCTCGATGGCGAACCCGTCACGGCCATGGACCCCTCGACGTTGAGGCGCCGTGTGAGCCTCGTCCAGCAGTCCCCAGCCATGCTGGAGGGCACCGTTGAGGAGAACATCCGTTTCGGCCTGGAGCTGGTCGGGGCCGGGCCCGAGGTGATCCGAGAACGCATCGATGCGTCCTTGAAGGCGGCATCCTTGGACGAGTCGTTCCTAGGCCGCCGGGCCGAGAAGCTGTCGGGCGGGGAGCGTCAGCGGGTCGCGATAGCCCGCGCCCATGCCCTGTGCCCCGAGGTGTTCCTGCTCGACGAACCCACCGCAGCGCTGGACCCTCGCAGGACGATGGAGGTCGAGAGGGCGATACAGAGCTTGAAGGGGGATGCCGATTTCATGATGATCATTGTGACCCACGACGTGGAGCAGGCGCGACGCCTCGGGGACCGTACGGTGCTGATGCGTAGAGGTCGTATCGTCGCCGAGGGGGACTCCGGATCCCTCATCGAGGACCTGGACCCCGAGGAACGGGCCCGCTACATGGGGGAGCTCGCGTGCATGGAGCATGAGGACAAGGAAGGTGATGTTGATGAGTGAGTTTGATTTCGACCCTTGGAGCCTGGAACCCTACGGAGGGATGTGGATACTGCTTATGTCGGTGGTCCTGCTGGTCATCGCCGTCGCCCTGTCCCGCATGAGGTCCCTGGGCCTGGAGAAGGACATGGCCATCGCATCCATCAGGGGAGGCATCCAGATAATGGCCATGGGCTTCTTGCTCTACGCATTGTTCGGGCTCGAGGACCTGCTCCTTTGGACGGTGGTCATCGCCTTCATCGCAACGATGGTGGTGGTCGGGACCTACACCTCCGCGAAGAGGGCTAAGGGCCTTCCGGACCCCGCGAGGGCCACCTTCTGGGGACTAGCCCTGGCCACACTGATCACCCTCGGAGCCATGCTGGGACTGCGTGTCCTTCCCATGCGACCCGAGTTCGTCATACCCATCGCGGGCATGGTGGTGGGCAACTCGATGAACGCGACCTCCCTTTCGCTGAACAGGCTCCTTGCTGAGACACGGGGCTTCAGGTCGAGGATCGAGGCGAGGATGCTGCTCGGCGCCGATGCGGAGACGTCGCTCAGGCCTCACGTGCGCTCGGCCGTCCGCAGCTCCCTCATACCCACACTGGACAGCCTCAAGACCCTGGGCATCGTCTTCATCCCCGGCGGGATGACCGGCATGCTCATGGGAGGTGTGGACCCGATCTGGGCGGCCCAGTACCAGCTGGTGATCTTCTTCATGATATTATGCTCGGGCGCCATCGCGACGGTGGTGTCGACCACCCTGGCAACGAAGCAGTTGACCAAGGACGGGGTGACCCTCGTGGACCTTCCGGAGGAGGATGAGGAGTGAGCACGACCCGGCTCAGTCGATGAGGTCGAGGGCGTCCTCGAGGCGACCCAGCTCTATGCCCGTGGAGGCGGTCCCGGTGACGGCGCCCTTGGAGTTGGCAACGCAGCTTGCGCCGATCATCGGCGAGCCGTAGTTCAGGGTCCCGATGTCCACGGGAAGGCCGAAGAACTCGCTGAGCGCCTCCCTCTCATCCGGACGTGCCTTGGGGTGGACCAGCACGCCCTTGTTCGTGGCGCAGCCCACGGATCCCACCACACCCATGCCCGCCAGGTCGCCCCCGGCGACCTCCACGTCGAGCACCTCGGCGATATCCTTCCGGACCTGGTCATCGATGCGGGGGTGGATGAACGCCTTCGTGTCGTTGGTGAGTATGAGGTTGCCCGCGCAGTTGAGGCGACCGTGGATGACCAGCACATCCCGGTGTTCGGTCAGGAGCGCCATCTCCTCGTCGGTCATGATGTTGCCGACGATCGCCCCGCGGCCGTTCATGGCTACCATGGCGCCGATCAGGTTGGTCCCGCCCATGGTCATCTGGAGCACCTGGGTCCCCAGGGTCTCCTCTAGAAGAACGATGTGGTCCTCCCTCGCCACAACTGGGGCGAGGCACAGGTCCTCGGAGGCGGCACTCAGTACTCCGATGTAGGAGCTGCCGTTCACGTCCACCTGCCGTATCGACACGGAAACCAGCCCCAGGCCCTTATTCCTCTTCCGGAAGCGTGACCTCGACCAGGTCCTCATCCTCGTGGCGGATCACCCTGATACGCAGGTGCGAGGGTGGCTTCTGGATGCCGCGGGCCCAGACCGCCTCGTTGACGGCTGGGGCTATGTAGAGCTCCTCTTCCTCTACGTCCACCTTCATGTGGCGGATCACGAACTTCTTGATCTGTCTCATCGCGTAGGGCGCCCGCTTGGTGCGGGGTACGTCCTTGACGTGTCCCAACGGAACATTGTAGATGCGCTCGACCTCGGCCATGGGAGAACCTCCTTATTCCTTCCTAGCGCTGGAGCTTGCTCCGACGCCACATATGCCGCTTGGGGTGGCGCTGGAAGTTACGGTTCGTTCTCATCATTATCCATGCGGGCACGCGGCGGTTCTGCTTTGTGACCTTGGTCAGTCGCAGCTTCTTTGCGAGGGGTTTATGCGAAGACATCCCTTCACTTCCTTTTGATGGTGATCTCGCGCTTGGATGGGACCAGGCGGGCGAGTATCTCCTTGAGAGTTGCATCGTCGATCTGTTCGTTCAGCCGGCCGCTCTGGGCGAGCATTATCAGGCGGTCCTCCACCTGAACGGCTATGTCCGGATAGGCTATCTTGAGGGTGCCAAGGCGTTCTCGGGCCTCGGGGGTGAGGATGCCTCGGAGGATGTTCTGGCGCTGAGCATCGGCCATATCGGCCTGGCGGGATGCCTCGGCCTGATAGCTCTGCTGCTGCTGGAGCTCCATGAGCTTCCTGCGCCTTATCTCCTCCAGTTCGGGGTCCTCTCCACCGGCCATGCCTATCTACCCTCTTGATCTTCGTCCTCCGGCGGGACTAGTAGTACTTCGACAGCTCGGGGTCCTTGCTTGCCAGGCCCTTCATGACCGCGCGGGCTGCGTTGTCAAGCAGGGACTGGCCCTTGGGGGTTATCACGCGACCGCGGTTCTTGTCGGCCGCAACGAGCTCTGCCGCCTCCAGCTGTTGCAGGACGTGGCGGATGATGGACCGCGAGCCCTTCACCGCCTTGTACGGCTTGGCCTTGCGGTCCTTCGACCCGCCGAACTCGGCGGCGAGCCGCTCGGTCCCGATGGGGCCGTTGACGTACACCTTGCGGAGCACAGCGGCGGTCCGGATGTGCCACCAGTTCTCCTGCACTGGCTGGGTCTCAACGTGGGTGCCGGTCTTCACGTCGGCGGCCCACTCGGGGGGAGCGATCTGCTCGTACTCCTGCAGCTTCGCGGCCGTCTGGTCGATGAGCAGCTGCGGGGGAACGTCGTATACCGTGGTCATGTCTTGCCTCCGGACCTTCCGTCGACCAGGGCCCGCCTGACCCTCCTCAGAGGGAGTTGGCCAGCCTGTACCCTAGGTCGTGGGTTTCTGCGTAAGTTATCTTTCCTATTTAAGTTTGCCCGTGGTTCGGAGGCGGTAGGGCGTTAGGCCGGTGGGCCGGTGGGCCGGTGGGGCGGTCGGGGGTTCTTCGCGCAGTGACCTCCCGGAGCCTTTCGGCGTACGCCGGATTCTGGCTCTCGCGATGGCGGTACAAGTGATAATGTTCTTATAAGGCGCCTTCCTATTGTTGAACAGGGTCTGGTTTGAAGACGGTCATATTCGCCATAGACCGGGATAACGATTTCGGAGAGAAGTTGGGACTTAAAGGTCCGATAGTCGGTCGGAGGGCGAATCTGAAAGCAGCCGTCTCGATGGGTCTTGAGGACCCAGAGGAGAGCGACATGAACGCCCTCTTCGCCGCCATCAAGCTCTACGATGAGCTGAATGCCGACGGAGAGGAGGTTGAGGTTGTACTGCTCCTAGGTGACGGTCGCGTCGGATTCCGCTCCGACAGGGCACTAGCCGCGGGCCTGGAGAGCTTCTTGAAGGACAATAACCCCGACGAGGCCATCGTGATCAGCGACGGTGCCGAGGACGAACAGATCCTTCCCATAATCCAGTCCCGCATCAACGTCAGCTCGGTGCAACGGGTCATCGTCAAGCAGTCGGAGACCGCCGAATCCACCTACTACATTCTCAAGCGCACATTCGACGAGGATAAGATCGGACAGAAGATCTTCGTTCCCATCTCCCTCATCATGATCGTCTACGCCCTGTTCGCCTTCACGGACTTCAAGGAGTTCGCCTGGTACGCCATCGTCCTTGCCGTCGGCATCTACACCCTCCTGTACTTCGTCAACGCCAGCGAGCTGGTGTCGGACTGGTACAGACGGGCCAAGGTGTCCATCGTCACATCGCAGATCTCATTCTTCAGCAACATCGTGGCCGCGGTCATTGTGATCCTGGGCGGCCTGTTCGCCCTCAACCAGACCGTGGCCGAGGACGCCACGGGATGGGTGTTCACCTGGGAGGGGCTGCTGGTGTTCCTCACCTGGTTCGTGTGGTTCGCCGTCGCCGCCGCCCTGGTCCGAAGCCTGGGCCAGTTCCTCGATACCTTCATCGGCCGCAATCGCATCCAGTGGTCGATCGTTTCCCAGACCTTCGCCCTGCTGGCTCTGGGCCTCATAGTCTGGGGTTCGGTCGTGGTCATCGGCACCATCCTCGCCGAGGCCTGGGCCTTCGAGGATTACTACCAGCTGGGCCTCGCGAGCATCGTGGCGGGTATCATCATCGCGCTGCTCGGTGCCGTCGCCTTCCGCAACATCCGTGACCGGGTCACCCGTCGGAAGGAATCCACCTCGGAGAACTGAACACGCCTGCTCCGAAAGCTCACTCGCCCAGCTTGCGCGCCGCAGTTATGTATCCCGTGTGGCCCAGCATCTCGAAGGATGGGCGCGTGCCCCCTCTGCCCACGACCAGCTCCCTTTCCAGCACCTCGAAGGTATGGAGGTCGGCCATCTCGAACTCCTTGAGGGCCTTGTGGGTCTTCTCGACCTGGCCGATGGTGGGGGAGTAGGACACGAACCTCCCACCGGGGGCGAGGGCCTCGTGGCAGGCCGTCACCGCCTCCCAGGGTTCGGGCACATCAAGGATCGTCGAATCCACGCCGGTCTCCGCGATGTCCGCCGCGATGGACCCGATGTGGATCTCGTGGTTGTCGCACAGGCCCGCCCGTTCGACGTTCGACTGGGCCACCTGGGCGTGGTCCGGCCGGATCTCGTAGGTGACGAGCCGTCCGCCAGGGCGTAGCAGATGCAGCAGGACTATGCTCAGCGCGCCGGAGCCAGCGCCACCCTCCACCACGAGATCTCCTGCCTTCACGTCGGCGTGGAGGGCGATGAGGGCCGCATCCCTGGGCACGATGATCTGGGCCTTTCGATGGATGGCGGCCACCTTGTCGAGCACGGTGGGGGAGAGGGCGGTGAGGGAGGCGGAACCGATATGGACCACGGTCCCCTCCTCCTGGCCGATCAGGGAGCCGGTGTCGACCACGCCGATCTTGTCGATCCTTTCCTTTCCTTCGGTGAGGCGCAACAGGTGTCGCCTGCCCTTGCGGTCAATTAGCACCGCAAGGTCTCCCGGCTCGAAGGACATGGTTTGCGGATGGGACCACTCGATAGATATACTTCGCGCATGGCCAGCACACCCATATTTCGCATTCTCTGATTTTCACAATGGATAATTCCATACTTATGGTAATATATATGGTTTCCAGTTATATGGTTTCGATGGAGCCCCAAGAACTTGTTGGATATCTAGAAGAGGCCCTCGGCAGGAACTACCACAAGGGGGAAGCGATCGTCGGGATAATCCTAGCGGGCATGGGCAAGGACCCAGAGTGCCTGACCTCCCGGGATTGCACCCACCTGCTGATGTCCGTAGAGCCCTTCATCAAGAACCCCAGGGACCTTGAGCACATTCGGAACCTCGTCAATGGCGGCAGGGCACCGACGGTGAACGCGTTCACCGCGACCCATAACCGCCGGCGCCGGGGACCGCAGAGCGGCTGATCGGGTCAGTTGCCATCACTCTTAATGACCCCCGGCAATGCCAGTGCTCGTCGCCTCTGCACCCTCCTCCAAAGTGCCCGAAAGGTCTAAGGGCATGAAGGGCTTTCGGATGGCACTGGGTGCACTCTTAATGGGCCGAGGCAGGGCGAGCGGCGGCGGCGAGCGCTGGTACCTCTCATTCTTCTTTAGCAAGCTGGCAGGAGGAGCCAGCGCGCCCCTTGTTCCCTTGTTCGTCATCGTCGTCCTCGGAGGCGGCGTGGGCGCCGTGGCCATCACCATCGTCTCCGTCTCGGCCGCCACGGTACCGGCGTACATCCTCTGGGGCGATTATTCGGACCGGACCCGCAGACGACGTCTGCCCCTGGTGGTGGGTATGGCGATGACGTCCATCGCCTTCCTCGTGATGGGACTGGCCGACAGCATGTGGATGTTCATAGCGGGCAACGTGATGTACGGTTTCTTCCTGGCGGCGACGGTCCCCACCTCCACCATCCTGATCATGGAACACAATCCGGAGGCCATCTGGGGCGAGGCCGTGGGCAGGTTCGCCAAGGTCAGCGGCATGGGATGGATGACGGGCATGGCCCTGGGAGCTGTCTACTTCGCCTCGATATCCCACTTCCTTCCCCAGGAGCCATCGATGAGGGTCCTCATGCTCCTGTGCGGCCTGACCACCGCCATCGCGTACGCCCTCGCCATGTTCTGGATCAACGAGCCCAGGTTCCACATCGACCGCCGATGGCTGGAGGACCAGCTGGTGACCATGCGGACCTGGACCTTCGAGCGCTCCCGTCACATACCCTCCAAGCTGGTCTACGCCCTCAGACCCAGGATCATGAGGAAGGCCCGGACCTTCCTGCCCGGGTGGGGCAGGGACCTGGACATGTATCTGGTGGCCACCTTCATCCTCTTCACCGGCGTGATGGTGTTCTACGTCCCGTTCCCGGTCATGCTGTCCCAGGAGCTGCTTCTCACATCGTCCCAGATATTCCTGGTCTACCTGGCCTCCGCGGTCGCGGCGGCCGCCATGTACGCCTGGGCGGGTCGCGAGGTGGACCAGCTGGGCAACAGGAAGGCCCAGCTCTTCGCCTGGGGCGCCCGGGTGGTCATCTTCTCGGCCTTCGCCCTGGTCTTGGCAGCCGCTGGCAGAGAGCTCTTCCAGGTCGCCTTCGGCCTGTCACTGCTGCTCAACGGCCTTGCTGGGGCGATGTTCGCGGTCGTCAGCGTGGCGGGGATCACGACCGCCCTCGACCTGTCCCCCAGGAGGGGCAAGGGTGAGGCCGTGGGGGCATACAACTCGGTCACTGGCCTGGGCATGATCGTGGGAGGCCTCCTGGGGGGTGTCGTCGCCAGCGTCGCGGGCTATCTGGCGGTCGCCCTCGTCACCGGTGCCATCTCCCTTGTGGCGGTGGTCATCCTGCTCAAGGTCCACTTCAACCGAACAGAAAGTTGATGTCCCGGACCGACCATTATCCCGCGGCGAGGCCCGTGGCGCAACTCGAGTTCAAAGATGTGAGCAAGTCATACAAGGCCGGCGAGGTGGAGGTGCCGGTCCTTACCGGCGTGAACCTGGAGGTGTCCAAGGGAGAGATCCTGGTCATACTGGGGCCCTCGGGCTCCGGCAAGACCACCCTGCTGAACCTGGCCGCCGGGATCGACAAGCCCGACGGGGGCACCGTGGTGGTCGGCAGCCGGGACCTGGCAGGCCTCTCCGAGGAGGAGCTCACCCGCTACCGCAGGACCAGGGTCGGTTACGTGTTCCAGTTCTTCAACCTGCTGCCCACCCTGACCGCCAAGGAGAACGTGGCCGTTGCCCTGGAGCTGCTCGAGCGGCCCGACGACGAGGAGGTGGCCCGGGCACTCCACAGGGTCGGTCTGGGCGGAATGGGGGACCGCTTCCCCCATCAACTCTCCGGTGGCGAGCAGCAGCGCGTTGCCATCGCGAGGGCCATCGTCAAGCGACCGGCCCTTATCGTCGCCGACGAACCGACGGGAAACCTGGACGAGGACACGGGGGCCGAGGTGTTCAAGACCCTCACCGAGGTCAACCGTGACGCCGGGTCGACCCTGATCATCGCCACCCACGACGCCAAGGCCCGCCAGCACGCCGACCGCGTCGTGCGGCTGAAGGGCGGGAGATTGGAGAAGTTCTGAGACCCCCTCACCTCTCGTCCTCGCAAGGCGGTTCCTCGCAGCCTGCACCGACAACAGCTGCCGTAGCCGATGGTTCCTCCCTCTGTGCCACCGCCACGCTCGCGATGATCACGCCCGCGAAGAAGACCTGGACCGCGGTAATCGTCTCTCCCAGGATCACCCATGCGAGGCCCACCGAGAACACCGGTATGAGGTACACGAAGTAGGCAAGGTGGGAGAGCTCGACCCGTGCCAACACCCGATACCACAGGATCATCGTGACGCCCGTGGCCAACAGGGCGAGGAACAGCACCGAGGCCCAAGCGGTGGCCGAGGCGTTCTGGAGGGAGCTCATCGCGTCGGCCTCGAAGGCGGCCCCTATGGCCAGGGGTATGAGGGCGAAGGGCGTGCCCACGGCCATCATTGTCGTGGGGTCCACGTCGCGAAGCACGTACTTGGCTATCGTTCCGCCAACGGCGTAGGCAGCGGCCGTTACCACCATGAGCAGGTTGCCGAGCATGGTCGACGAGCCTATGGCCGTCCCACCCGCGGTGACTATGCCCACGGTCCCCAGGATGGCAAGGGCCCCGCCCACCACCTTCATGCGGGTCAACCTCTCCCCCAGGAACATGACGGCCAGCACCACGGCGAACACGGGACCCACCGACTGGATGATGGATGCCACGCCGGCCTCGGTCCACTGCATGCCGATGTTCTGGGCGATGTTGGTCACCGCCGACTGGACGACCCCGAAGGCGATGATCAGCACCCACAACCTCGCGGTGAGGGCCCGGATGGCGGCCATGCCGCCTCCGATGGTGAACTGGAGGACGAGGAAGAACAGGGAGGCGATGGCGAAGCGGACCAGTGCCAGGGTGATGGGAGGGAAGTCCTCCAGCGCCACCTTGATGACCGGGAAGGCGAGGGCCCAGATCAAGATGGTGGTCATCACCATCGCCAGGTTCGTCGGGTGCTTCATCGAGCTGAGGGGCCTGTCGGCCATGCCGGAGTAAACCTGTCACGGGGTGAAAATCCTTTGGGGGAGGGGACGCGTCACTCCTCGTCCCCGTCGCGCTGGCGCAACCACAGGAACAGGACGAGCAACGAGATGGCGATGAGACAGGCCACGGCTATGGAGATGCCCCATATCTGGGAGCCCGACGGGCCCTCGGTCACGTAGACCGTCAAGGTCGCGGTGTCATCAAGGGTGCCGTCGGACAGCATGATGACGATCTCGTGCTTGCCCAGATCGCTCTCGGCGGGGCGAAGCGTCAGCAGGCCCGTGACCGGGTCCACGGTTGCGCCCAGGCCGTCGTCCGACACGATGGTGTACGTCACGACCCCGCCCTCGAGGTCAAGGGCCTGGAGCTGGTACTCGGCCTTCTGGTCCTCGACAACGTGGAGGTCGACCCACCCGTAGGGATAGGGCGCCTCGCCGACGGCCGGCTCCACTTGGAACATGATGGTGATGCCCTGCCAGGAAGCCTCGGTGGTGCCGTCGGTCCGCTGGAGGCCCAGCATGACAAGGTGGACGCCGGGCAACCTTCCGGTGAAGGAGTACTGGCCATCTCCCAGGAGGATGAAGTCCGGATGGTCCCCGATCTGTACCAGCTCGACCTCGGTGGCCGGGCCGGGCCCGAGGTTCTCCACCTCGATCTCGCCTGCCAACGTGGTGGCCTGGGTGAGCAGGTGATGGGTATCACCGACAAGGCGCATCCTGGCCACGCCGCGATCGATGGTGACCGTCATGGCGCCCTGGTCCGTGTAGGTGCCGTCCGACACGGTCAGGCCGATGGTCACAGTGACCGAGGCCAGATCGGAGCACACGGCCAGCCGTCCATCGTCGTCGATGTGGACCGTCACGCCCTCCACTGGGTCGCCCAGCTGTTCGGCCGAGAACGCCAGATCGTCCAGGGGAGTGTCGGGGTCGACCACGTACTCCAGCAGGTCGATGTGATCACCCGGTGCGGCCCCGCAGTCCATCGTGACTTCGTCGGGAAGGGAGGTCCACACGGGCGGACCCCGGACCACGATGGTGGTCTCCCAAACGTTGTTGGACGCAACAGCATCTGGATGGTCACCTTCTGGATCGGCCTCGACCCGCACTGTCCATTCGCCCGCGTGGAGCGGGGTCCATTGATGGAGCGCGTACTGTGTCTCGTTCGTCCGGAGCGGCACGAAAACCTCGGGTATCAAGCGCTCGAAGGCGCCGCCCACGGGTGCAACGCTGAACCGGACCCGCATCTGGTCATATTCGTACCTACCATCGGTATCGACGATGGCCCTGAGAGTGACCTCCTCTCCGTAGAGGGGCGGATCGTTCACATAGCCCTGTGACGACCCATTGTTCCAAGATATCTCGGTGACCTTGATGTCCGGATCGATCACGGGACGCTCGGCCCTAGTCTCCAGCGGTAAGTGGTTTCGGGCGCTCACCACTATCTCAAGCTCCCCCGCGTCCAGGGGGATCTGTCCGGCCATCCAACCCCCATTCAACGTCTTATATTCCCGGGCGTCACCATCCCAGCCTATGTAGACCCAGGCACCTTCGACGGG